>JBGPOI010000023.1:0-21044 GCA_041487975.1 Binatia bacterium
CCCTGTGGCCGCGCAGCTTTTTGCCGAGGCGGATGCAGCTCTGGGATTCAAGCTGTCCACGCTCTGCTTTGACGGACCGAATGACGCGCTCATGCTGACGGCCAACGCGCAACCGGCCATTGTCGCCACCAGCATAGCCACACTACGAGTGATTGAACAGGAAACCGCTCTGCGCCCCGCCTACGTCGCCGGTCACAGCTTGGGGGAGTATTCCGCCCTGGTCGCGGCTGGGGCCTTGACCCTCGCCGACGCGCTGCGGGTAGTGCGTGAGCGCGGCCGTCTCATGCAGGAAGCTGTCCCAGTAGGAGTCGGCGCGATGGCGGCGCTCTTTGGCTTGTCAGCCGAAGCGGTGACGCAAGTCTGCGCAGAGGCAGCCCAGGGTGAAGTCGTGTCTCCGGCCAACCTGAACGGCGGAGAGCAGATCGTGGTGGCCGGGCATGTCGAGGCGGTCCGCCGGGCCGTCGTCGCCGCCAAGGCGAGAGGGGCCAAACGCGCGGTCGAACTGGCGGTGAGTGCACCGTTTCACTGTGCATTGATGTCCCCAGCCGCCGAGGGCTTGGCGCGTGTGTTAGAAACGATCCCCGTCAATCCGTTGCGGGTCGGGGTTGTCACCAATGTCACGGCCGCAGTCAATCAGGATCCGCGGCAGGTGAGAGACCTGCTGGTGCGGCAGGTCACTGCGCCAGTCCGCTGGGAAGAGAGCATACAGAAGCTGCACGCCCTGGGATGCGAGGCGGCAATTGAAGTCGGACCCGGCCGCGTCCTGGCTGGTCTGCTCAAACGCATCGTGCCGAGCATGTCGTGTGTCTCTGTCAGTGATCCAGCGACCCTGGAAGAAGTCCGGCGGGTAGCCGGATGAGTGAACAATTGAACGGCCGGGTGGCCTTGGTCACCGGCGCCTCACGCGGCATTGGTCGCGCGATCGCCGAACGGCTGGCCCGCGCGGGAGCGCTGGTGGCGGTGAATTATCTCCAGCGCCAGGATGCCGCCGAGGAGACCCTGACCAGCATCCGTGCGAGCGGTGGCCAGGCTGAGTTGTGTCGTTTCGACGTGGCGAACGGCGCTGACGTGACCGCGGCCATGCAAAACATCGTTGACCGGCACGGCAAGATTGATATTTTGGTCAACAATGCCGGGCTTGCCCTCGACAATCTCCTCTTGCGTCTTAAAGAGGAAGAGTGGGAACGGGTCATGCAGGTGAACCTCAAGGGAGTGTTCCTCTGCACCAAAGCGGCGGCGCGGTTCATGGTGCGGCAGCGCGCGGGACGGATCATCAATTTGACCTCGGTCGTAGCCCAGACCGGCAACGCTGGACAGGCAGCCTACAGCGCGGCCAAGGCTGGCGTGATCGGCTTCACCAAAACCATGGCGAAAGAACTCGCGTCCCGGACAATCACGGTTAATGCCGTTGCGCCGGGATTTATCGAAACCGACATGACCGGGTCCTTGCCAGAACAGGTCAAAACAGGATATTTGAGCCTTATTCCTGCGGGGCGGTGGGGGACTGCGGCAGAGGTGGCCGAGGTGGTGATTTTTCTGGCCAGCCCTCTGGCTGGATACATTACGGGCCAGGTTATCAACGTCAACGGCGGCATGTACGTGTAAGGGCAGAAGCAGGTGGTCTTGTGACGGGTGTTGGCCTTCCGCCACGCGCCGTCGGGATGCACTAGAGAGAGGAGGACATAGTTATGGCAGGCTCGGTCGAGGCACGGGTGAAAGAGATCATCTGTGAACAACTCGGCGTCAGTGAGGAAGAGGTCACCTCAGAAGCATCGTTCATCGAAGATCTGGGTGCGGACTCCCTCGATATCGTCGAACTGGTGATGGCCCTGGAAGAAGAATACAACACGGAGATCTCGGACGAGGACGCGGAAAAGATTCGTACTGTCCGCGATGTTGTTACCTACATCGAGAGTCATCAATAGCCCCGGGCAGGGAGCCGGTTTCTCGCCTGCGACTGGAGAATCGCAGCGGCTTCTCAGCGGAGGCCCTGCGATTTTTCGTTTGTGGAGAGCCGCAAGAAGGGTGCGAGGGATTGGGGGCTGGCTATTGGGGAGACTTCGACCCTGAGAGCGTGGCTCCGCCACCTGGTTGATATTTTTTATCTGGATGGAGAAGCTTAATGAGTAGCGCGCTAGCCCAGCGTGATCCTGAGGTGTACGCCGCGATTCAGCGTGAGACTGAACGCCAGGAGTACAACCTCGAATTGATTGCTTCAGAGAACATTGTGAGTGAGGCCGTCCTCGAAGCGCAAGGGTCGGTCCTGACCAACAAGTACGCCGAAGGGTATCCGGGCAAGCGCTACTACGGCGGCTGCGAATACATGGATGTGGTCGAGCAACTCGCGATCGATCGCGCCAAAGCTCTGTTCGGCGCCGAACATGTGAATGTTCAGCCGCACTCTGGCGCGCAAGCCAACATGGCCGCCTATTTTTCTCAATTGCAACCCGGCGACACGATCCTCAGCATGAATCTCGCCCACGGCGGCCACCTGACGCACGGCAGCCCAGTCAACTTCTCGGGTAAATTCTTCCGCGTCATTCCCTACGGTGTGCGCGAGTCCGATCAACGCATCGACTACGACGAAGTCGCGTCCTTGGCGCGGCAGCACCGGCCCAAAATGATCGTGGCCGGGCACAGTGCCTATCCGCGGCAGATCGATGCCGTGCCGTTCCGTCGCATCGCCGACGAAATCGGCGCGATGGTCATGGTGGACATCGCCCATTTCGCCGGCTTAGTGGCCGCAGGGCTGCACCCTTCACCCATTCCCTATGCCGAACTTGTGACCACGACGACCCACAAAACCTTGCGTGGTCCGCGTGGCGGCATGATTATGTGCCGCCGCGATCTGGCCAAGAGTGTGGACTCCTCGGTATTCCCCGGCAACCAGGGTGGACCGTTAATGCACGTGATTGCCGCGAAAGCAGTCGCGCTCAAGGAGGCTCTCGCTCCCGAGTTCAAAACCTACCAGGCGCAAATTGTCACCAACGCGAAGGCTCTGGCGGCTGGGCTCCTCAAGCACGGCTTTCGCCTGGTCTCGGGCGGCACCGACAATCACCTCATGCTGCTTGACCTGCGTGAGACCGAGCTAACCGGTAAAGTAGCCCAAGAAACTCTCGACCGTGCGCGCATCACCGTCAATAAGAACGCGGTCCCTTTCGACCCGCGTTCACCGTTTGTCACCAGCGGCATCCGCATTGGAACGCCGGCGGTCACCAGCCGAGGGATGAAAGAACAGGAGATGGAGGTGATTGCCGACCTGATCGCGCGGGCGCTACAAAAGGTAGGAGACGAAAAGGGATTGGCCGCTATCGGAGCTGAAGTGCGAGACCTGTGCGGGAAGTTTCCGATTTACCGGCAACGGTTAGGCGCTTAGGAAAAAATTTCAAGTTCCAAGTTTAAGATTCAAGGAAGACTGAGGCTGAGGAAAGGGATCAAGCCTCAAGTCTCAAGCCTCTCACATGAAATGTCCTTTCTGCTCCCATCTGGACAACCGGGTCATTGATTCGCGCCTCAGCCGTGAGGGAGACGTGACCAGGCGGAGACGCGAATGCGCCCGTTGTGAGCGTCGTTTCACCACCTACGAACGAGTCGAGGAAATCCTACCTTTGGTGGTGAAGAAAGACGGCCGCCGGGAGACGTATGATCGCCTCAAGGTCATTGCCGGTCTCAAAAAGGCCTGTGAGAAGCGACCGATTAGCATTACCACGATTGAGGAGTCAGCGGACCGTATCGAGCGTTTTCTCCAGAGTAGAGGGGACAAAGAAATCTCCAGCGCCGTGATCGGCGAAGAAGTGATGCGTCAGCTTTATGACTTAGACAAAGTGGCGTATGTCCGCTTCGCCTCGGTCTACCGTTCCTTTCAGGACCTTGATGCGTTCATGCGCGAACTGAAGGACCTCATTGAGGAACGAAACGACGGCGCGGAAAAGAAGCGGGTGCGTCAGCGCTCAGGCCGGCGACCCGCGCTAGTGGCTGCGCCAAAATCGAGATGAGAACCGCATGAAGCCTGACCGCGACAGCCAGGGTGCAATAGACGAGGTATTCATGCAGCGGGCTCTAGATCTGGCAGCAAAAGCCCTGGGCCGCACCAGCCCGAACCCGGCTGTGGGCGCGGTGATCGTGCGCAATGGCCGGGTGATCGGCGAGGGCTTTCACCGTCGGGCCGGCCTCCCTCATGCCGAGATTGCCGCCCTGCGCCGGGTGAACGGCGCGGCACGAGGAGCGACTCTCTATGTGAATCTCGAGCCGTGCTCCCATTACGGCCGCACGCCGCCCTGCGCCGACGCGCTTATTACTGCCGGGCTGAAACGGGTCGTCATCGGTATGGTCGATCCCAACCCGTTGGTGCGTGGCCGTGGCCTGCGCCGCTTGCGACGAGCCGGCATTGAGGTGAAGACCGGGGTTTTGAAGGACAAATGTGAGCGCCTCAATGAGGACTTTGCCGTATTGATCCGCACCGGGCGGCCGCTGGTCACCTTGAAGCTTGCAGCCTCGCTTGATGGTCGCATCGCCACGGCCAGCGGCGACTCGAAATGGATCAGCGGCGAGCTGTCGCGCCGCCTGGTGCATGAACTGCGCAACCGCGTCGATGCGGTCCTGGTTGGGGCGGAGACGGTGCGCGTCGATGACCCGCAACTCACCTGTCGGATGCGTGGTGGTCGCGATCCTCTACGGGTGATTCTTGATGGCCGCCTGACGATCAGTCCCACAGCGCGTGTCTGTACTCAACGCTCGACTGCCCGTACCCTGGTGGTCACCGCGGCAGAGAACAGGCAGAATGAGAAAAGAGGAGTGTTGGAACGGCAAGGGGTCGAGGTACTTTGTCTGCCCGGAGAGCAGGGCCGGGTGCGGCTGCGTTCCTTGTTGGAGGAGTTGGGGAAGCGAGGAATCAAGCACGTGCTGATCGAAGGAGGGGGTCAGGTCGCCGCTGCAGCCCTCAGTGAAGGAGTCGTGGACAAAGTGCTATTCTTTTATGGTCCCAAGTTGCTCGGCGGCGAGAGTCGGGCAATGATCGGATCGCTGGGTGTTGATCGAGTGGCGGCTGGGTTCACTTTGCACACGATCGAACCCTATCGGCTGGGGGACGATATGCTGGTGAGCGCCTATGTCAAGAAAAATAGGGAGGGAGCATGCCAATAGCCGCGTCTCCAGTTGAGCAGGCGCTGACGGATCTGCGCCAGGGCAAGATGATCGTCTTGGTTGACGATGATGCGGAAAAGGGCGAGGCCGATCTATGCCTCGCGGCCGAACTGACGACTCCGGAAGCCGTCAACTTCATGGCCACGCATGGTCGGGGGCTGATTTGCTTGTCAGTGACCGAGGACAAACTGCGGGAACTCGGGATCCCGATTTTGGGGCATGGTCATCTGCCTAGCCATCATCGCGTGTTTGGCGCCTCGATTGAAGCGCGACTGGGCGTGACGACCGGCATCTCGGCGTACGACCGAGCCATCACGATTACCACCGCGATCAAAGACAACGCTGGCCCCAAAGATCTTGTCATGCCTGGCCATATCCATCCAGTGCTTTCCCACCGCAGTGGGGTGCTGGCGCGCTCGGGCCTGTCCGAAGGCGCAGTGGACCTCACCCGTCTGGCTGGACTCAAGCCCGCCGCTACCCTATGCACCATTCTGCGTGACGATGGCGCCCTGGCTCAAGGCGAGGACGTCGAGCAATTTGCCCATCGGCACCACCTCAAAATCGTCAGCTTGTCGAGCCTGCTGACTCATCGTCTGCGCACTGAAGTTCTGGTGCATCGTGTCAAAGAAGCGGACATCTCTAGTCCGTTCGGCGGCAAATTCCACGCGATTATCTACCGCACCGATGTGGACAATCACGAACACATTGCCCTGGTCAGGGGTAGGATCGGTGTACGCGACGTCGTGACCGTGCGCGTGCATTCGCAGTGCCTGACCGGCGATGTGTTCGGCTCGGAACGCTGCGACTGCGGCGACCAACTCAAACAAGCCCTACAGTTGATCTCTGAGGAGAGCAAAGGTGTCTTAATCTACCTGCACCAGGAAGGGCGCGGGATTGGCTTGGCGAACAAGATCCGCGCGTACGCGTTGCAAGATCAGGGATTCGATACGGTTGAGGCCAATCTACACCTCGGTTTTAAAGAGGACCTGCGTGACTATGGCATTGGCGCTCAGATCCTCCGCGACCTGCGGATCGCGAAGGTGCGCTTGCTCACGAACAACCCGCAGAAGATCACCGGTCTAGAGGGCTATGGGATCAAAGTGGTGGAGCGACGGCCGATCGAGGTGGCCCCGCATAAAGGCAATATTCAGTATTTGCGCGTCAAGAAGGAAAAACTCGGCCATTTGTTCTCCGATTTGAATCCGTTGCTGTAAGGTGAGGAAAGCATGGTGCGCGTGATTCGCGGCAAGATGGACGCGACCGGAATGCGCTTCGGTCTGGTCGTTTCACAATTCAACAGTCTCATCACCGAGCGGTTACAAGCCGGAGCGATCGATGCCCTCTGCCGTCATGGCGCGCGTGAAGAAGACATCGTCGTGGTCCAGGTGCCGGGTGCGTTTGACATTCCCTTGTTTGCCAAGAAGCTGGCGGCGAGCGGTCGCTACGATGCGCTCGTTTGCCTGGGCGCGGTTATCAAAGGGGAGACCCCGCACTTTGATTATATTTCCGCTGCGATGACCCAGGGGATTAAAGAAGTAATGTTGACCCATGGCCTGCCGGTCACTTTTGGCGTTCTGACCACCGAGTCGATGGAACAAGCCCTCGATCGGGCTGGCGGGAAAGCCGGGAACAAAGGATCCGAAGCCGCGCTCGCAGCGGTTGAGATGTTCAACGCGCTGAAGGTGCTAGAGTAACAAGTGATGAGTAATGAGTAACGAGTGAGATGGTGCATGAAATGCACCCTGCCTAGCTCAGTCCTCATAACTCATCACTCAGTACTAGAAGCATATGGCAACACGACGTCAAGGGCGAGAGTTCGCCTTGCAGGTTCTTTATCAAGTGGACGTCACCAATGGCGATCCACGCCAGGCTCTGGCGCTGTTCTGGCAAAATTTTGAACCTGCGGTGGACAGCCGCGAATTTACCACCGAACTCGTTACCGGCGCGTGGCGTGAGCACGGCCGCATCGATAAACTGATCGCTGACGCTGCCGAACACTGGCGTTTGGGCCGGTTGCCCAAGGTCGATCTCAATCTGCTACGCCTGGCCGTGTATGAACTCCTCGCCTATGCACATATCCCCACAGGGGTGACGATTAACGAAGCAATTGAGATTGCGCGGCGCTATTGTAGTGATGACGCGCCGGTGTTCGTCAATGGTGTGCTTGACCGCATTGCCACCGTGATCGGCAAGAAAGTGGAACGGGATGAACCAACCGCATAACCAAGCGACAAGCGGACAGGGGGGCCAGACCGGACGCGTGCGCTATCGGCCTGAAGAAATCGAGCCGAAGTGGCAACGCTTCTGGCAAGAGCACGAGACTTTTCGTGTGGAGATCGATCCGGTCAAGTCTAAGTTTTATATCCTCGATATGTTTCCCTACCCCAGTGCGGCCGGGCTGCACGTCGGCCACCCTGAGGGCTATACGGCCACTGACATCCTCGCGCGCTACAAACGCATGCGTGGGTTTAACGTTCTCCATCCGATGGGCTGGGACGCCTTTGGTCTGCCGGCCGAGCAACACGCGCTGGAAACCGGTACCCATCCGAGGATCTCGACGGCACGGAACATTGATACTTACCGTCGTCAGATTCAGGCGTTAGGCTTCTCGTACGATTGGAACCGAGAGATCTCAACCTGTGATCCCGAGTACTATCGCTGGACGCAATGGATCTTTCTCAAGCTCTATGAACGCGGACTCGCCTACATGGCGGACGTGCCGGTCAACTGGTGCCCGGCTCTGGGCACGGTTCTGGCCAATGAAGAAGTGATCGACGGCAAGAGCGAGCGCGGCGGCTATGAGGTCATTCGCAAGCCCATGCGGCAGTGGATGTTGCGCATCACCGCCTACGCGGAAAAGCTCCTGGCCGGCCTGGATCAACTCGACTGGCCGGAGAATGTCAAAGAGATGCAGCGCAACTGGATCGGCCGCAGCGAAGGAGCGCGCATCCGTTTTCACCTGTGCCGGTCGGATGGCACGTTATTCCCTGAGACTGATGCTTTCTTTGACGTCTTCACCACCCGGCCAGACACTTTGTTCGGAGCTACCTATTGTGTCCTGGCGCCCGAACATTCTTTGGTGGATCGTGTCACAACGCCGGAGCACCGCGCCGCGGTCGAGGCTTACCGCCAGGAAGCAGTGCGGAAGTCTGATCTAGCCCGTACCGAATTGGTGAAAGAGAAAACCGGTGTTGCCACAGGCGGCTATGCCCTCAATCCCGTCACCGGTCAGACGATTCCCCTCTGGGTGGCGGACTATGTCCTCATCACCTATGGCACCGGCGCGATCATGGCGGTGCCGGGTGGAGACCAGCGGGACTGGGAGTTCGCTCGCCGTTTCGGCTTGTCGATTATTGAGGTCGTGCAAGGCGGGAACATGGAGAAGGAAGCGTATGTCGGCGACGGTCCGCATGTAAACTCCGGGTTTCTCGATGGCCTGAATGTCGCCGACGCCAAGAAAAAGATGATTGCCTGGCTCCAGGAGCATGGGCACGGTGAAGGGACCGTGACGTACAAACTGCGCGACTGGCTGTTCAGCCGCCAGCGTTACTGGGGCGAGCCCTTTCCAGTCATCCATGTGGACGGACAGCCGCAGCCGCTTGACCCCAACGATCTGCCGGTTTTGCTGCCAGAAATCGAAAGTTTCCGCCCCACCGGCACAGGCGAGCCGCCGCTCGCCGCAGTGCGAAGCTGGGTCGAGACCACAGACCCAACCACCGGCAAGCCTGCACTGCGAGAGACCAACACCATGCCGCAGTGGGCGGGCAGTTGCTGGTATTTCCTGCGCTTTATCGACGCGCACAACCACGAGCGACCGTGGGACCCGGACAAGGAACGCTACTGGATGCCGGTGGACCTATATGTCGGTGGCGTCGAGCATGCCGTGCTGCACTTGCTGTACGCTCGTTTCTGGCATCGTGTCCTGTACGACTGCGGCCTGGTCTCCACGCCGGAGCCGTTCCAACGGCTGGTGAACCAAGGGATGATCCTAGGCTTCAGCTATCGCTACTACCAAGAGGACACGGGTAAGCGTCACTCGTATCACGAGGTGCAAAAGCTCAGCCAGGATGGAGCGGAGGAGCCGGAATATGTCCTGGCCGCGGCCCCTGGAGTCAAGTTGAAAGTCAGCTATGTGGCGGTGGATCAGGTCACATGGCGTGAGGAGACCCCGTATCACCCCGAGGAGCAGAACCTGGAGTTGGAGCCGCAGACCGACAAGATGTCCAAGTCGCGCGGCAACGTGGTCAACCCCGACGCGGTGGTTGCTGAGTATGGCGCGGACGCGCTGCGCTGCTACGAGATGTTCATGGGGCCGCTGGAGCAGGTCAAACCGTGGAATACCCGCTCAGTGGCCGGCGTGTCGCGGTTCCTGGCCCGGGTTTGGTCACTGGTTGTCGCTGACAACGGCGAGGTCAAACCGCAGATTGTCGTCGAGCCACCCGCTCCTCAGGACAACCTCACGCGTCTGTATCACCGAACGATCAAAAAGGTGACCGAGGATATCGAGGGCATGCGCTTTCACACCGCGCTCAGCGCCTTGATGATCTTGGTGAATGAAGCCCACAAAGCCGAGCGTTTGCCGCGTATGCTGGTCGACGGCACGGTCCTGGCACTGGCCCCGTTCGCGCCGCATCTGGCCGAGGAACTGTGGCAGCGGCTCGGGCATGCCGATACGCTCGCCTATGAACCGTGGCCGACGTACGATCCGGCGCTCGTCCGCGATGAGACGGTGACCGTAGCGGTACAGGTCAATGGCAAACTGCGGGCAACGATCGAGGTTCCGGCTGACGCCGATCAGGCCTCCACTTTGGCCGTGGCGCGCGCCCACGAGAAGGTGCAGGTTCATCTCCAGGGAAAAACGGTCCGCCGCGAAGTGGTGATTCCTGGGCGGTTGGTGAATCTGGTGGTAGCGTAAGAATGAGCAATCGGCAATTGGCAATCAGCGGCCAGATCCCCATGTTTGCTCGTCTACCGCTAGCTTTATCCGTGTTGCTGCTCCTGTGCCTGACCCCTGCCTGCGGTTACCACTTCTCCGGAATCTCTACTCTCCCGCAAGGCATACAGAAAGTGAGCTTCGCCGAGGTTGAGAACCAGACCCTCGAAGTCGGAGTCGAAAAAGAATTGCAATGGGCCCTCGAAACGGAGTTCCGCAATCACAGCGGGATCGCCGTTGCTGACACCGCCGAGGGGATCATCAACGTGACCCTGCACCGTCTCGACCTTCGACCGCTCTCTTTCGATAGCAAAGATGAGGTGCTGGAGTACCAATTGATGTTACAGTTCGATGTCAGCCTGACTCATCGCGATACCGGCCAGACGTTGTGGCAAGCCAACAACATTCAGGTAGTCGAGGACTACAACGCCCTTCCTCAGGTCGTCGTGACCACCTCTCCCCAGTTTCTGCAGGGGACACTCAATCCCAGAGACTTGCCGGGATTGACCGACATCCAGTTTTCCGAAACCCAACGACGTCTGGCCACTGCCCGGCTGTTTCAGACAGCCGCACGCGAAGTCTACTTTCGCTTAGGCGAGAACTTTTGAGGAGGAGCAAGCAGCTTTCAGCCTTCAGCAAAGCTAAGGCGGGGGCCCCAGTCTCTTGTTGTCTTGCTGATGACTGATCGCTGACTGCTATGTGGTCACGCCGTGGGGGCTGCGCTTTTGCTCTGGTGGACCATACGCGAGAGCCGCGCGACGCGGCGGGCGGCGGTGTTGGGGTGAAGGATGCGCTTGCGACCGGCCTTTTGGATTGCGCTGGCGGCAGCGCGCAACTCGGTCTCGGCAGCGGCCGCGTCGCCGCTGCTTGCCGCCGACATGACCTTTTTCATGAAGGTTTTGATCCGCGACTTGACTGCTTGATTGCGGTCGTGCCGTTTCAGGTTTTGTTTGTGTCGTTTTTCTTCTGACGATGCCACTTTAAGTTCTCCTTTCCAGGTCTCAGCTATCTAGCACGGAGACCACCGCCAATCAATGTCAGCAGGGAAGGTACATGTGAACGAAGAGCAGGCTATGGTGCGGGCCGCCGGGCAGATCGGCTTCTATACCTTGCTCAGCCGGATAACCGGGCTGCTGCGCGACATTGTTATCGGCTCGGTATTCGGCGCCAGCCGGAGCGCGGATGCGTTCTTTGTCGCCTTCCGTATCCCCAACCTCCTCCGTCGTATCGTCGGCGAGGGTGCAACCGCCGCGGCTTTGGTCCCGGTCGTGACCGAGTACCTGACTTACCGCTCTCGCGCGGAAGCGATGGCGATGGTGCGGGCCCTGTTCGGTGTTGGTATTGCTGTCTTGCTGGTGCTGACCGCAGCAGGTGTAGTCTGGGCCGAGCCTCTCGCCCGCCTGTTCGCTCCGGGATTCGGTCCCGTCAAATTAGGGCTCACCGTCGCTTTGACGCGGATCACATTTCTCTATCTCCTCTGTATCGGTCTAGTCGCTTTGGCCATGGGCGTACTGCACGCGCTGCGTCACTTTGCCGCGCCGGCATTCGCCCCTATATTGCTGAACCTTGCCCTGATTCTCTGTGCGTTGTGGCTCTCCCCCCATCTCACCAAGCCGGTGTTCAGCTTGGCGTACGGGGTAGTGATCGGAGGGCTGTGCCAGTTCTTGTGGCAACTGCCAGCCCTGGCCCGTTTAGGGGTACCCTTGGTGCCACAGTGGCGGCCTCGGCATCCGGCCGTCCGGCGCGTTGTCTTCTTGCTAGTGCCGGTGTTGTTTGGCGCTGCCGTGTATCAGATCAGCCTGCTGGTCAACACCCTGCTTGCTTCCCTGTTGGCTGAAGGGAGTGTGTCCGCCTTGTGGTACGCGAGCCATCTGTTTGAGTTTCCCATGGCGATCTTTGCCACGGCATTGAGCACGGCAGCGCTGCCGAGTCTGGCGACACAAGCGCAGCAGCGAGACTTGGAGGGAGTCTGTGCCAGTCTCGGGTTTGCTCTGCGACTCGTCAATCTCGTGACCCTCCCCGCGGCAGCCGGACTCATGGTGCTGGCCGTGCCGATCACGGCTGTGCTGTTTTTTCATGGTGCGTTCGAGGCAGCGCACGTGCTGGCTACGGCAACCGCCTTACAAGGGTTTGCTGTAGGCTTATGGTCGGTCGCCGCCGCCCGTCTCCTCTCTTCTTGTTTCTATGCTTTGGAAGATACTCGCACCCCGGTTTATACGGGTGCCGTCGCTTTTGTCGCTAACGTTTGTCTCAGCCTGATGCTAATGGGAGAGATCACAGCCGGCGCAGAGGCGCATGGACTGACGCATCTCTTTGCTGGCCTCAGTCGCTCCCTGGCTGTGAGTGACTTGGGGGTTGCCGGTCTGGCGCTGGCGGCCTCACTAGCAGCTACGGTGAACCTAGTATTGCTGGGGGGCGCATTGTACCGGCGTCTGGGGCGGTTTCCCTGGCCGGCGTGGAGTTCCTCACTCTTGTGGAGCCTGAGCGCTTCTCTGGTTATGGCCGCGCTGGTGCGGTGGATCGCTCAGCGGATCGACTGGCTTGATCCAGAGGTTCCCTTTGTCCTGCGGCTCACTGTGCTCGTGCTCGCAATCGCGGCAGGGACAGCGAGCTTTCTCCTGATGGTATGGAAGGGAGGCAAGGAAGAACTCCGCGCGCTCACTGGCATGTTACCCGAGCCTCTGCTTCGCCTCCTGCCACAATTCCTCCAGCCGCGCCGATGAAGTGCGGTGAATGTCCTCGCCGTTCTGGATCAGTTGCGTTTCGATATAGCGGAAGCGATGGTTGAACCGCTTGCCGGCCTTGCGCAGGGCGGTCTCGGCATCGAGGTTGAGATGGCGGGCCAGGCTGGTGAGAGCGAAGAGCAGATCGCCAAGTTCATGCTCTTGTCGCCCCACGTCCTGGCTTGACAGAGTAGCAGCGAGTTCTTGTGTCTCCTCTTCCACCTTCTTGAACACCTCTGCAGCCGCAGTCCAGTCAAACCCCACGCGCGCGGCCTTTTCACCGAGTCGCTGGGCCTGGATCAGCGCCGGTGCGCCGGGTGGAACTCCGGCCAGGATCGACTGATCGGCTTTGCCCACTTTTTCTTTGGCCTTGATCCTGGCCCAATTCTGCACCACCTCGTCGGCATCTTTCACTTGCACGTCAGCGAATACGTGCGGATGCCGGCGTACCAGTTTATCGGCAATCGCCTGCGCCACATCATCGACAGTGAAGACGCCGGCTTCGGCCATCAATTGCGCGTGAAAGACGATCTGCAACAGCAGGTCACCGAGTTCTTCCTTGAAGGCGTGCAGGTCCCCGGCCTCCAAGGCTTCCAGCACCTCGTAGGTCTCTTCGATCAAGTAAGGCTTGAGGGTATCGGGTGTCTGCTCGCGGTCCCACGGACAGCCGGTGGGACCGCGCAAAGTGGTCATAATCTCGACCAAGCGGGCGAACGCGGGGTGTGAGTCCTGTATCATATGAATGGGGATAGAGGAAAAGATCTGCAGGAGCAAGGATAGATGGGCAGTCAAATAGCGGCAAGAAAGACGAGTTGACCAAGCCGCGAGCTGTCACATACAGTGACCCTCGTTCGCCACATTCCTACTCGAAGATGGCTACGATATCTATCTGATTCAGAAACTGCTCGGGCATCGCGATGTGAGCACCACGATGAGCTACCCCCATGTGCTGAACTAAATGGACCACTTGCGATTGGTCCACTATGGTTTCTCCTGGGCAGCTCTCGCCCGACGCTCAAGCGTCGGGCGCCAACAATAAAACCTGATAAACCGGGTTTGCAAGGAATCTTGGTGCCTATTGCCAAAACGCTGGGGATTCTCAAACATGCAGGTATCTCTTGCGTTTCTTTTATTTTCGCCTTATATTCGCCTCTCGAAAAAAAGGAGGCTTTTGTCATGCGCACCAGCACGACAGTCCAACCCGGGCACCGGGGCGCGAAAAAATTCCTGGCTCAATATGGGGACCGCCTCGTATGCGTCCGCTACCGATCTGATGAACAGCGGCGGACACGCTTCAAGACCGTAGAACTCATCGTCGAAGAGTGGCCTTGGCCGCCTCCACCTCCTCGGAGAACGGCAGACAGCGTCGTCTTGGTGAAGGTTGGGTTTGCCGAACGGGTGCTGCGCCAGCACGTCAAAGAAGCGGGAGGAGTATGGCACCCGGACCAGCAAGCCTGGGCACTGCGGTATGAGCGCGCCATTGCCTTGGGGCTCAGCAAGCGGAGCATAGAGGAGGCAAGTTGCTACATCTAGGAACCCCTGTTCCTAGATGTAGGAATCCCTATGTTGCTATCTGTAGGAATTCTCCGGTTACTAGATCTAGCAACTTGTCGCTATCCGTAGCAACATGTTGCTGCTAATAGCAACAGAAAATGCGGTCTATCACTAAGTTAGCCCACGCTTTTACAGATTGGCAAAATAAATAAGCCATTGGGACAAAGGACGGACCAACCGCAGCAAGGGGGAAAGTCATGGGACGGATTATTGACGCCGACAGTCACTTTATGGAACCGCTTGATCTCTGGCCGCGCTACATTGAAGCGTCGTACCTTTGTGTTGCTCGGGGTCCAAGCTGGTCACCACCTTCTCGATATTGGCTGCGGGCTCGGCGAGGATGTCCGAGCGATGGCGCAGTCGGGAGTACGGGGCGAGTCGTTGGCGTCGATAACAGCGAGACCATGATTACCGAGGCCCGAAAACGAACCGAAGGGTTGCATTTGCCTGTGGAATACCGGGGTAAAGCGTGCAAAAGTACATTAAGTTTCACAGACTTTAAAAAGTGGAAAAATTACAGATAGTTACAAAATCGCAGCGTGCAAGAAGCATCGCCTTAAAATCGGACTCGTAAGGAACGCTCACTGCTTGATTTCTCTGGGTTCTGCGAAACTCTGTGAAACTTTTTTCACCTTTGTACGCTTCACCCCATACCTAACAATCAAACATTCTCTAGAGGTGAACTATCTATAGAGAGGAGAGGATCGGAACATGAAAATTCGCGCAAGCTGGAGTTCGACAATCCTGAAGTATACCGTCCTTGTGGCGGGGCTGATTGTAGGAGGCTCTGCTCTCGCAGATCCGCCGACGACCGTGAACGTCTTCGAGGTCAGTGGGCATTCGAAAGACGCAATCGCGACGGCTACGGGGTTTGTGGGAAGCCTTGAGGGGGCGGGCTTCCTCAACAGCGAGTTTACGTGCACGACTACGTCATTTGACGACCAGCTGATACCCGGCATCATTGTCCTGGCGCTTGCCTGCGACTTGGAGAGTGACAAGGGGGCGTTCAAAACCATCATCAATCTGCTCATGGTCAATGACGGCTCGGGGCGATACAGCAACGTGAACGTGATCCAACCCGGTAGCGGGACCGGCCAATACGCGGGGATGACCGGCTACTTCCACTTCTTCGGCTACAGCCCAGACCTAGCGGACGGCCTGCAACCTGGGGACAGGTTCCCCTCCGAGATGAAGGGGCAGATCAGCCTGCCAAAACGAAAAGAGAAGTAGCGCGAGCCTCGGCCACGCGAGGATCGCTGCCATTCACAAAGCCTACTCTTCTCTGTGGCCGTTGCTCTCCTTCTCCCATCATCCACTGCCCTGTTTGTCTTACCTCCGGGGGCCGGGGCATAAGCGTTAGAGCGAGAACCACAGGGGGCTGCCGTCAAGGCCGAGACAACGGAAGGGAAGCGGAGGGTAGAAGTGGGAAGCAGAGGCAAGACAAGGTCTAACGAAGCCGTGCGCGGGACCGCCGCCCGCTTGCGGATTGGGATGAACGTGAAAGGCCTCGTCTGGGCGGCGGCCCGAGACGGCGAGCGTTAGGCGTCGCCGCACGCAAGAGGAGAAAACAATGACACGCATTGGGGTTGCACTGGACAGCGGAACGTCACCACCAGATATCGTGGACTGCGTCAACCTTGCCGAAGATCTCGGCTATGAGTCAGCGTGGATCATAGGGAGACTGGGAACGGGTTTCATCACGCGGAGGCTTTTGTGTCTCTACCGAAATCGGCCTGCTCATGACTACTCCTGGCCTCGGTGACGGTTCCGAATCTCGCCGGCACAACCAGGGATCATTCGACGGCGGAGGCAACGTCCATGGCGGAACACGAGCGGATCGCGACGATCGTCGAGGCGCGAGCACCATTGCAGCCCGCTGGCCCTTGGTACCGGCAGGTGAACGCCACGCAGTGGCGAGCCTTCTGGGCTACTTTCCTGGGCTGGGTGCTCGACGGTTTCGACTTCACCATTCTCACTTTCATTCTGCTCGACATCCAGAACAGCTTCACCATCGATCGGGCACTGGCCGGGGCGCTTGGCACGGTCACGCTCCTCATGAGGTTCGTCGGCGGAGCCCTCGCCGGCACCGCGGCCGATCGGTGGGGGCGCCGGCTGCCCCTCCTCCTCTCGATCCTTTGGTTCTCGCTCTTCGCCGGTTTGAGCGGGTTCTCGACGTCGTACGCGATGCTGTTCGGGTTCCGTGCGCTGTTCGGCATCGGCATGGGCGGCGAGTGGGCGGCCGGGATGCCGCTGGTCCTCGAGCATTGGCCCGCGCACCTGCGCGGGATCGCCTCCGGCCTGCTGCAGGGCGGCTTTAACTGGGGATTCATCCTGTCGGCCCTCGTCTTCACCTTCGTCTATCCGTCGCTCACGCCTTACGGCGACCTCGCGTGGCGAGCGATGTTTTGGATGGGCATCGGGCCGGCGCTCCTCGTGCTCTGGATCCGCAAGAACGTGGCGGAGAGCCCGGTCTGGCTCGAGCGGCAGAAGCATCTGCACGAGACGCGGCAGAAGGACGGCGTCTCGCTGCTGCGCATCTTCCGGCGCGACCTGCTTCCCACGACGCTGCAGACCTCGGTGTTGATCGGCAGCTTCATGTTCTCCTACTACTCGATCTCGTTCTGGTATGCCACGTTCCTGCGCGAGAGGGGGCGTTCGACACTGGCCTACCTGGTGGCCTTGAACCTCGGAGGGATCGTTGGCGACGTGGTCTGGGGGCACGTCTCGGAGGGCAGGGCGGGACGGCGCGGCGCTGCGACGATAGCGGCGCTGGGGGGCCTGGGTATGGTGCCGCTCTATTTGTTCTCAGCTAACCCGAGCCTACTGCTCCTTGGAGCGCTGCTCATGGGGTTCTTCGGGGTCGGGATGTGGGGCGTCGTGCCGACTTACCTGTCGGAGCGCTTCCCAACCGCGGTCCGCGGCGTCGGCTCCGGATTCACCTACCATGCGGGAGCGGCGCTGGGCGCGCTCACGCCCTTCGTGGTCGGCGCACTCCAGGACGCCGGGTGGGAGCTGCCCCAGGCGATTGCGGTTTGCATCGGCTCCTCGCTGGTAATCGTGATCGCGATGCTTTGGATCGGACCCGAGACGCGGGGGCGCAGATTCCTGGCGGTGGATGGTTCGTAGCGCCCCGGGGTACGATGTCCACCGGCAGTGCTAGAGCCGTAGGCTGGGATGAGGAACCGCCGAATCCCAGCAAATCGTCGAAGGGCTACAGACGGAGCGAAACGCGAGGCCGAGACGCCAGGACAGAGGCGCGAGGGTGTAGGGAGAGCGACACACAGAGTGGCGACGGAGGCTGAAAGGGCAAAGGAACTATGAAGGGTCATGATGAGATGACAGCTCTAGGCCCGTGGCCTAACACGGCCCTGCAGCGGACGCGGCCCCGGTGGCGGTTCTGGGTGAAGCTGAAAGTACTCGTTTGGGGCCTTGCGGCTGAGGGCGGGCGTTAGCTGGCATTTCTACCACTTCCCAAAAAGAGGAGCAGTATCATGGCTGAGGATCGCTATTTTGCAGACCAAACCGTAGAGGAATCAGAACGCGCACGCCTTGGTCTTTTGGAGCGCTCCGTAGACCCTCTCTCGCAAAGGCGGTTGGCCGCGCTAGGCGTCCAGCCAGGCTGGCGTTGTCTGGAAGTCGGGGCTGGACATGGGTCAATCGCCCGCTGGTTAGCCGAGCAGGTCGGCCCTCAGGGGCGGGTAGTGGCGACCGACATCAATCCGCGCTTCCTGACCGAGATGCAGTTGCCCAACGTCGAGGTACGTCAGCACGATATCCGCACCGATCCCTTGGAACCCGGCACGTATAATCTCGCGCACTGCCGGGCAGTCTTGGCGCACCTGCCGGAACCACAGCTGGTGGTCAGGCGCATGGTGGAGGCATTACGGATTGGCGGATGGCTCTTAATCGAGGAGGTAGATTTATCCTCGCTGCGAGCGGTCGATGCCACCCATCCGCTGGCGGAGTCTTTCGATCGGCAGAACCGAGAGATCTCTGACCGTATCGCGCAGGCGAAGCTGTTCAATCCGAACTTGGGCCGTCGAGTCCGCAGCCTGCTGGAGGACGCTGGCTTGACCGAGATTGGCAACGAAGGAGTGACCTTCATCGTACGGGGAGGAGAGGCGGAGGCGAGACGGAACTGTATGTCGAGTCAGGTACTAATGGAGCGCGGCATTCTTTCACCGGCAGAAGACGCTGAGCGCCAAAAGGTCTACAGCGACCCGAGCTTCAGCTTCATCATGCAGACTGGATTTGCGGCGTGGGGGAAGCGCGCCAGCTAACAAACGCCGTGCGCGGGACCGCCGCCCGCTTGCGGATCGGGATGACTCTGAAAAGTCCCGTCTGGGCGGCGGCCCGAGACGGCGAGCGTTAGACAGTTTTCAACCCATAGGTTTGAACATTGGTCATATTTTATGAGCACTTTATCATGAGGTGGGCACGGCAAACGGGCACCGCTCGGACAACGACACCAGAGGCACGTGCGCCACCATCGCGTGCCCGGTCACCTCGGACGGAGCATGAAGCAAGAGGGTCTAGCAACCAACCACTCAACCGAAGGAGGAACACGGTATGGCCGTAGGAAAAGAGATCGGTGAATTTTCGTATAAAGTGACTTCCGCAACCTATGGTGATGTGGGCGTCCAGGTCAATCTGCACGGGACGGCAACGGGATTCGGAACGGTGCAAGGGACCTTAACGGTCACGGGGGAGCCAGGTGCGACGAGTGGAAAGGCGAGCTTTAGAGCATCCGCTTTCCTGGACGACGGCAAGATTGTCAATGGCACGGGCGAAGGGACGTGGGAAACGGTGGGGAAACACAAATGGCGCATACGGGGAATCAACTACATTGAAGGGCGCACCTTTGCCTCGGACGGCGAACTGGAGTTAGCTACTCAGTCTTTGAGCGGTAAGATCTACGAGTGGAACTAACCAGGTAAGCGGGCGGGTGGGGTTTTGAGCGTGGAGGAGAGAGGGTAAAAGTGCAGCGTTGCCCCCCCAGGGAGAGCTTCGCTGTCTAACGAAGCCGTGCACGTGACCGCCGCCCGCTTGCGGATGCTGCTGAACGCGAAAGGACACCGTGGGGCGGCGGCCCGAGACGGCGGGCGTGTGTGCCGGGCATGTCTCAACGCTCGGAGGTGAAAGTCCTCTGTCCAGCCAAGTGGAGGCGAAGGACAAGGGAAGCGCAAGGGCGTCGCCGTGAGGCGGGGTCTGAAGGAAGCGTGGAACGAATGCGCGGGGCAAGGAACACGAACCTGATATGAGGCGTGACGGTCCCGGGACGAGTGGGCACGCAACCACGAAGTCCGCCATCCGCTGAGGGACCGTTTTGTAAATCAGGTGTCTATGCGCAGACGGTGTTGAGACTTACCCCGGGAGAGCTGCGGGATGCCCTGGGAAGTGGCGTGCCACGGCAATTGGCTGAGGGAGGCGAAAGTCTCTCTGACCGTCCAGCAGCAGTCAGCAGAGGGCAGAGTACCTACGCTGGCGTAGGGAAGGCCCGAACGGTAGGAAAGGGAAGTATCCTCCGGCCTGTGGCTCCCCATGCCCGACCGGGCTCTAGAGGGGAGTCGGAGCGCGGGAGGAGAACGCCTTGGCATAGTGATGATGCTCAAGCTACCGAACCGCCGTATACGTGATCCGTACGTACGGTGGTGTGGGCTTACTATTACCCACAAGTCACCGACGAATAGCATAAGTGCTTGAAATCATTAAAGGGCGGTATTTTTGTGTTCTCAATAATTTCAAGTACTTAAAGAGATGTGGGTAATAGAAAGGTGGTGTGGGAGGGGAGAGGCCGTGAGGTCTCCCCCTATCCCGATTAGGCGGACTCAAGTCCCGAGCATAAAGGAGAGAGGTATGGACATTGCTGATATCGATCTCGCCAGTGTCGATCATGTCTTAATGACCACCCGGGCCGTTCGCAAGCGCCTCAATCTAACACGCCCCGTCGGACGCGAGGTCATCGAACGCTGTATCGAGATCGCGATCCAGGCTCCGACCGCTCTCTATGGCGAAACTTGGCATTTCATTGTCATTACTGATGCTACTCAGCGTGCGGCCGTAGCGGAAATCTATCGGCGAGCAGGCGCAGGGGTCCGTTCGGGAGCCTTTTCTCTCGATCCGTACACGTCCAGCTTGCGGGCAACCAGTCCGGACGATAAGCGATTTATTGCGCAACAGAAGATGTTTAGCGTGGGCGCGGAACTTATGAAGCATCTGTCGGAGGTTCCAGTCCTCATCCTGGCCTGTGCTGAGGGGCGCGTCGAGAACGCAGGGCCAGGCGCACAGGCTCCTCTGTACGGCTCGATTTTTCCTGCCGTGTGGTCGTTGATGTTGGCGTTTCGCGCCCGTGGCATCGGGTCCGTCCTAACCACCTTGCATATCGAACACTTCGAGCGGGACATGGCACAAGTGCTGGAGTTACCCGCCAGCGTGACCCAAGCGGCGCTCTTGGCGGCAGGTTACTTTACCGGCTCTGATTTCAAGCCGGCGAAACGCGCGCCCGTCCGCAGTTGCATTCATTGGGATCGGTGGCCCCAGGGCAGCGAGACCGCCTAACCCCTATCAGCCGGTCATGAGGCGACGCCTCGCCACGCCAGATGAAAAAAAGGCAGCCCAGGGATACACTAGCGCTGGTCCTGGTGTGACAGAGGTCGAGAGGCCTTGGTGCTTGCAGCCCGTCTATCAGCCGG
>JBGPOI010000024.1:0-20811 GCA_041487975.1 Binatia bacterium
ACGGAAATCCGCGCCAAGCACGCCGCAATGCCCTCCTGTTTTCAGGACTGTTCTGAGGTGTTGGACTTGGAAGAGTTTCGGTAAGCGAGGCCAATTTAGCCGACTGCCTCTTGCACTTTCTCGGCGAACTCTCGCATCACCGTCAGCACGCTTGCCGGATCTGGTCCCGGGGCCACGACATAGAGCCCGTGCACTCCCAGATCGTGGTAGGCGCGAATACCGGCTGGTGACAGTGTCCGGTTATCAACCATCGAAGTAATCTCTAATTGTGAGAAATCTCGCCCGGCTGCGGCCATCAACTCGCGAAGCTGGGTAAACCTGGGCTTCATCTCCTCCAGCGCCACCGGTCCGATGTGCCAGCCATCACCGAACTCCACGACGCGCTTCAAGGCGGGAAGCGACTCTCCACCCACCCAGATCGGCGGGTGAGGGCGCTGGAGCGGTTTGGGGGCGAAGTGGAGATCCTGTTCGATCTGGACAAATTTCCCGGCAAAGTGAGGCGTCTCTTCCCCCCAGACTTCTTTCATGACCGCGATGTATTCGCGGGTGCGCGCCGCTCGCTCCGTGAACGGCACGCCGAGCAGTCGGAACTCCTCGGCCATCCAACCGATCCCAGCGCCAAAGATGATACGTCCGCCGGAGACGACATCAAGGGTCGCCACCACCCGGGCCATCTCGAGCGGATGACGATAAGGGATGATGGTGACGCTGGTGCCTAGACGAACCTTCTCGGTCACGGGGATAAGCAGGGCCAGCACGGTGAAGGCATCAAGCCAATCGATGGTGGTAAAGACGGCATAAGGATTGTAGCCCAGCGCCTCGGCCTGTTTGCGATAGGGGTACTGCGAGGCGATCTGCTTGGGAATGGTGATGTGGTCGCCGGTCACAATCCCATCATAGCCTAGTTCCTCGGCCAATTGCCCGATTTGCCACACGGCTGCTTTGGTGCGCACCGCCGCACCGCCGCCGAGATGAAGTCCATATTTCATATAACCTCCTCCTTTTTGCTCTCGTGGTTCCTTCCCTGCGGGATAGGACTACTGTCTCTCCAGGTCGCTTTGTTTTGCTCTTGCCGGCATCGCGCACTCCCCGTTGAGACGTGATATATCAGCAGAGGCACGGGCTGAACACCAGGTCAGAGGGGAGGAAGCTTTCGCTATTCTCAATCTGATTTGCACGGCGGCTGGAAATTCAGCTCCCATCAGAAACCTAGAGGTTCGCGGGAGAACCGCAGAGAGGAGAATCGTATTGCGGCTGAGGTCTTCGGAGCGAAGCGAAGACGGGGAGGCAAAAGATGAGTCAAGCTGAGCGAGTGCAGGGAATCTCACCCCTTTTATTAAAAGAACTGTACCGACACACCTGGTACCACAACTTAAAAATTCCTCTCTTTTACGGCATGCTCGTTGGTTGCGGATACGTGGCGTGGAATACCTCGAGTGTCTGGCTGGAATGGCTCATGTACGGGATGATTGGCTATCTATGGATGAGCATTGTGACGTTCATGCATGACTGCACCCACGGCGTGCTCTTCAAGGCGAAGTGGAAGAATTGGGCGTTTGGCATTTTTTCTACCCTGCCGATTATCGTAACCTTCATTTCCTTCAAAGAAGATCACTTGGAGCACCACCGTTATAATCGCAGCCCCAAGGACCCCGATGCCTTTACCATGGGGAAACGTGGAATCTTGGATTTCGTGCTTTTTTACGCGTATATTCTTGTCGGTGGGATTTTAACCATCATCCAGTTTAGCCTGATTTATCCTCTACAAAAATTCAGTCGGAAAAATTTGTTGATTCATGTGTGTGAATTATCTCTGCGAGTGATTGTCTTTACCGGTCTCATTCTCTGGACCTCCAGACTTGGCGTATTGGCTCGGTTTCTGCAGCTCTGGTTGATTCCCGCTTATCTTTTTTCTTTTCTCAACAGCGTCCGGTTCCTTGCCGAACATTATGAAACCCCCTGGGATGCCGGGCAGCTTGTCGGGACGCGAACCATCATTAGTAATCAGGTGAATAGTTTTTTCTGGAACAATATCAATTACCATATCGGTCACCACGTCTACCCGGCCGTGCCCTGGTATAACCTGCAAAAGCTTCACCGAGCGCTGCTTCCTGAAATCGAAAAGAGGGGAGCCGTGGTGGACCCCGGTTATTTCGGGGTTTTTTTTCAGGCCTGCCTAAGAGGACCGGAGTCGCTGGAAAGAAATGCCCAGCGGTTCTCCAACCGAGCCAAAGCTGCAGTGTTGACTCCGTCACTATAGACCTGCTCCTTTCCCTCTCCCCCATCGCCCATAAGGCAGCCGCCGTCTTTGACAGCCGTGCTAAGGAGCAAGGGTGGCGCGGACATCTTTTTCCTTGACAGCAGCATGAGCCTTGGTCTATGGGGACAGTGTCATGCAACAGCAAAGCGGCCCAGGGTAACAGGAGAGAGCGAATGCCTACATCTGAGACTGACCACCACCACACGATTCACGCGCTCTATGACTTTATCAGCGAGCACTTGTACCTGAACCGCCCTGATCTAGAGGTCGACGGAGAAAAGTTTAACTCTGCCCTCCTCTTGAGCCTTCTCACCGCCCTGCTCGGTGGCAAGGAACTCGTCATCGGTGAGCCAGGACTGGGGAAAACTACTTCCGCTGAGTATGTGTGCGCGCTGCTCTACCGTATCCCGTTGGGGGTGTTATGGGGGAGTGAAGTGGCCGGGCATCCGGAGCAAACTGAGGAGAAGATGGTGGGCCGGCCCGATCTCGGCAAGCTCAACCGCGGCGAGGAACAGGTAGTGTGGAGCAACTTCGTGCAGCTTCCAGTGAAGATCATTGACGAGATCAACCGTCTGCCGGAGACGAAGCAGAGCCTGATCCTGGACGGCATAGACCGGGGAAATTGGGAATACTTGAACCAGATTCTGCTCCAGGACGAATATTGTCTCTTCGCCACCGCCAACTATCAGGATCAAGGGACGCAAACGCTCATCCCCCCCCTGCTCGACCGTTTCGACGTGATGGTGGAATCCAAGCACCCAGGGGCGAACCTTTCGTTTTTCATTAGCCAGCAGGAGCAGAAAGAGCATCTCTTGCGCGATGGAGAGTGCGAGCGCGAGTTCTACGCGGTGCTCCTGGATAAAGTGGCGCCGGAGGGGAAAAGGGCGAAGCTGGAAGAAGTGGGCGGGCGCTTTGCCGGTCTCCTGCACGAGCGTCACAATCTGACCACTCTGGAGAAAGAGGAGCGGCGGACATTGCGCGCAGCTATTGCCGGCCTGGAGTTTAGCGCGGAAGCGAGCGCTTTCACGCGCACCGCCCTGACCGAACTGTCTTTTTGTTGCACCTACGGGCAAAAACGCTCGAATGAGGAGTGCCTGGAGGGGTGTCATTACTCGGGCTATCTCTGCTACCAGGTGCGAAACTGTGCTTCCAACCGCCTGCCGATCTCACTGCGCCGTTACGCGCAAGCCTTGGCCTGGCTTCTGAGCAGTTCTCAGGTCGAGGCAGAGCACGTGCGCTGCGTGTTCCCCTTCGTTATCGCCCACCGGGTTCAGTGGCGGGATGCGTATGTCTCTGCGCGGGAACGCGAGGCGCGCCGCGATCCATTGCCCATCCACCTGGCCAAGCAGGCGGTTGCCGAGATCTGGCACCGCTTCGTTGAGCAACGCGAACAGATCATGGGCGCCTTGGCGCAGGCGGCGCGTATTCTGGCGGGAGAGGATCTCCAACCTCTGGAAGGCGATCATCCCATTTTTGTCGAGATCAAGCGGGATTTGGGGGGTGACCAGTTATGGTGAACCCGTTCCGCGAGTTTCACGCGATCCAGGGGGGGAGAAGAGAGATCCCCCTGGACCGCATCATCGCCAGCAAAGATCTGATCCTGGATCGACTCATCGTCGGGTATCACAAGCTGATAGAAGAAGAGGTGCACAACCTGGTCTGGCTGGTGGATCACGGCGCGCTGCCGCGGGCGTACGCCGCGGCGGAGAAGGCCATCGCCGAGGTGAACTTTACGGTGGAGGACGTTGAGGACTTCTGCTTCACCTTGGAGAAGGCCGACAGCTTCGCCCTCGCGCTCGCCGGTCCCTCGGGCCTCTACCTCTCGGCTATGTGCAACCGCGTGGAGGGAACAGAAATCTCGCTGCGGCTGAAGGGGCTCAAAAGCCGGGTGCACTTGCTGGGCTACCGGCTCCCAGAAGGCAAACGACTGATCGTGGAAGGAAGCTGTGGAGATTTTGCCGGCGCCGCCATGGAAGGCGGAGAGATCATCGTGCAAGGGAACACCGGTAACTGGACAGGTGTGGGATTGAAGCGGGGGAAGATCACTGTTGAAGGCAACGCTGGAGAGCGCACCGGCGAGTGGATGGAAGGCGGAGAGGTGCAGGTGAAGGGACGGATTGGTAGTCTTGGTCAGGTGCAGGGCGGCAAGGTCTACCTCGGCGATCTGCAGGTCGCGCCAGTGAGGGAAACGACATGAACCTTCAAGAAATTATTACCGCAGTGTGGCCACGGGTCCGGCGCAAACATCTGTTTCCGCAATTGCCTACCCCCCGAGTCGGGGAGAACGCGAGTACGGCGGCGGTCGAGATGCAGCACAAGCAGATCGTTTTGAACGCAGCCTTTTGTGAGCAACTGGCGGCGAACATGCCGCTCGAGGAGGTAGTGGAAGCGTCGCTTGACCACGGGGTCGCCCACTATACACGCTGCCCCTGGGATTTTGCCACCCATCTGCGGCTCCATGCCGCGGCCAAAGAGGTGCTGCAAGATCGGGAGATGGCGCAGCGAGCCACCGATGCTTTCATCGACGTCGTCGCTGACACCTTTTGTGTGAAGGAGTTCGAAACGGCACTGCCACAACTCTACAAGCACCTCGAACGCGGTCCGCTCGCTACCGCGATGGCCGCGCTCTACAGCCGCATCTGGGGGATCGACTTGGAGAGCGCCGCTCCGGAAGGACTCATCCGCCGGCTCTCCCGTATCTCTTACCTCGACCGGACGCAGTGGGAAAAGAGTATGCGTCGCTTCTGCCGGTTGATCCGTCCCATCCTGGAAGAGGAACAGCAACAGGAAGAGGGCATGTCCTCAGCTCCACTTGGCCAACACGGCCTGGGAGGTCATTCGCAAAACGAGGTGGAGCAGGGTCTCAGGGAGTTCGCCCGCCAGGCGGCCAATCCGCGGGAGTTCCATGAGACGGTGGCCGACTTTGCCGAGGAGTTAGCCGGGCAAGGATACACTGACGCGCAAGAGGGCATGGGACGAGGAAAAGGCCAACAACTTGACACCGACCTGCTCTATTACATGAAACTCGCGGAGAGTTATCATCTGCCTGTGCGTAAGGCCCCACTCCAGAGGAGTAGCTCCCTTGACCTTTATGCCCACGCTCCCTGGGAACTCGGAAAGCCGATTCAGGACGTTGATGTGTGGACGAGCTTTGGCAAGATCTTGCCAGGGCTCACACAGACCTGGCTGCGCCAACACGGAGAGGTGGTGGGCCGCCGTGAAGGGGTACCTGACTGCATTATTGCTATTGACTCGTCAGGCAGCATGACCAATCCGCGCTACCTCCTGAGCTACGCCATTCTCGGGGCCGGGTGTGTCTGTGAAGCCTATCTGCGTCATGGTGCGCAGGTGGCAGTGTATAACTTCAGCGACGCACCGGCTGGAGATAGCCTCTCGCTGGACTTTACCACCGACCGCAAACGCATCTATCAGTCGCTCTGTCGCTACTTTGGCGGGGGTACCGCGCTCGCCCTCGATGAGTTTGACGAACTCCGCCGCAGAGGCCGTCGCAGCGTTCCTGATGTGTTTCTCATCACCGATATGGCCATCACGAACTTAGAGCCGCTGACGGCCTATCTTTCTCAGACCGAGGGTCGCCTCACCGCGGTGCACATCGGCGAAACCGAGGCCGCCGTGTATTTCAAAAAGGCGACTGCCGGCTGGAAGAACGTGAGCGTGTTCGCGGTCACCCGCAAGGAGGATATCCCACGGATCATCCTCGGCCAGGTGAAAGAGTATCTGCGGCCAGGACAGCGCGGCGTATAGCGTATGGCGTATGGCGTATAGCAGGAGCCATTTGCCATAGAGCGAACGTAGTGAGCGAGCCCTTTTGGCATGGCTTGACAGCGGGTGTACAATGTAAGCCAAATCTCTGGGCAAAAGGAGGGTCAGCCCATGGCAGAGTATCGTATCGTTTCTGGGGACTCGCACTTCGTAGAGCCTCCCACTATGTGGGCGGAGCGGATCGACGCCAAGTTCCGCGACCGGGCCCCGCACACGAAATGGGGGCACGATGGTAGAGAAGGAGAGTTCTTTATCTGCGAGAACATCAACCCTGTACAGGTTGCAGGGTTTTTCGGCTCGGGGAAGACCGCGGAGGAGCTACCCGAGCACGTCAAGCGGGGCTTTGATGTGGCACCCAAGAGTGTCTGGGACCCAGCGGAACGGCTGAAAGAGCAGGATGCCGATGGGGTGAGCGCGGAAGCGATGTACACCTCGATGGGTATGCTCCTGTTCGGTTTAGACGATGCGGGGTTGCGGGCGGCGTGCTTCCGGGCCTTCAACGACTGGGCGGCTGAGTACTGCAGCTACAACCCCAAGCGGCTCATCGGTCTCGGGGCGATCACGTTGGAGGATATTCCCGCGGCGGTCGCCGAGTTGGAGCGCATTGCCAAGAAAGGCTTGCATGGAGCGCTGATTTGGGGAGCGCCGCCAGAGGACCGGCCGTACAGCTCGCGTGAGTATGACCCTTTCTGGGCGGCGGCCCAGGATCTGCAAATGCCTTTAAGCCTCCACATCCTTACCGGCCGCGGTGGGGTGCAGTTCGATCCACGCCGGGTGTTGTATGGCTACATGCGACTACCGCAGGAAATCCAGCTCAGCTTTGCCGACCTCATCGTCGGGGGCGTGCCGGAGCGCTTTCCACGCCTCAAACTGGTGTCCGCGGAAAATGACATCTCGTGGATTCCTCACTTCATGTATCGGTTGGATCATGCCTATGACCGGCTACGGCACTTCGAGAGCCTGACGCTGCCCATGCTGCCCAGCGAATATATGAAGCGTAACGTGGTGGCCACTTTCCAGTTTGAGACCACCAACGTGGATTTCACCCGCCAGATCTTTGGCGCGGAGCATATCCTGTGGTCGTCTGACTACCCGCATACCGACTCTCCTTGGCCTCGCTCCCGCGAGGTGATCGCTCAAGCGTTCAAAGGTATTCCCGAGCAGGACGTGCAGAAGATCGTCGGCGGCAACGTCGCTAAACTCTATAACATCAACTGACGGCGAACGCAGCATGCAAGAGGTAGGAGCACGATTCATCGCGCCCTGCCTCTGTGTGCCCCTAAATGGGCGCAATAAATTGCGCCCCTACACCCATTTAGATTCACTGCACAGGAGGTAGGCGTATGATCAAGTTGTACACATTCCATCTTTCCACCAACGGCCGCAAGGTGCATATGGCCCTGGAAGAGGCGAAAGCCGCCTATGAAATCGTCGCGGTCAATCTCATGAAGGGCGAGCAGAAAAATCCTGACTACCTCAAGCTCAACCCCAACGGCAAGGTGCCCACGCTTGTTGACGATGGGGTGGTGATGTGGGAGTCCATCGCCATCCTGCTCTATCTGGCGGAGAAGTTTCCGGCCGCCAACCTGCTCCCCGCAGCGGCAGCAGACCGGGCGCGGGCGTTCCAGTGGTTAGTATGGCAGCCCACCACGTTTGGTGCGCCAGCGAGTACCCTTTTCCGGCAAATGCGTTTTACCCCCGAAGACAAACGCGATCAGAAAGTGATTGACCAGGCACGCGCTGAGGTAACGAAGAATGCTGAGATTCTGTCAGGTGGACTGCAAGGGCGTGACTACCTGGCCGGAACGTTCTCGGTCGCAGACATGGCGTTGATACCGTACCTCTACGTGCTGGCTGAGCTTGGCGTCGCGCAGTCACCGACGGTAGATGCTTATTACAAACGCCTCGCCGCCCGGCCAAGCTGGGTGAAGGTGCTTGCCTACACTGGGTGAATGTAGGGTGGGCATCACCCACCCCCCTCTCTTTGGCGGTTCATAAAGGAAAAACCTCATGCAGAAGCCATTCGATCCCGTCCTGCTCGAAGTCATGAACAACGAACTCACCGCCGTGGCCGAGGAGATGGCCATCACGATGAAGCGCACCGCCCGCTCTATCGTGGCCAAGGAGGGGGGAGATTTTTCCACCGCACTGGTGGATGCTGAAGGAAAACTCATCGCCCAAGGAATGGCCGTTGGTGCCCACCTTGGCTACATCGTTGGCGTGATGCCTTGGGTCCTGAAGAAATTTAGTGGCCATCTCCAGCCCGGAGACATCATCGCTGCCAACGATCCCTACTGGGGACTCTCTCACCTGCCTGACATCGTTCTCATCATGCCAATTTTCTGGCGTGACGATCTCTGTGGCTTTGCTGCGGTAGTTGAGCACCACACCGATATCGGTGGTCGCTTTCCCGGAGGCATGGGCATCGCCTGCGCGGAAATTTACGAGGAAGGAGTCCGCCTTCCTGGCGTGAAGTTCTATAGCGCGGGGGTCGCGAATCAGGCCTTGCTTGACCTCCTTGCTGCCAATGTGCGAGCCCCGCAAGACGTCCTCGGAGACCTGGAAGCGCAGGTGGCGGCCTGCCGCCGGGGTGAGCAAGGATTCGTAGCACTACTGAATAAATACGGCCGCGACACCGTTGAGGCGTGTAATACAGAACTGCGTCAGTACAGTGAGCGGGTAGTGCGTTCCCGCCTCCAGGCGATTCCTGACGGAATCTACACCTGCGAGGATGTCTTCGAGGACGATGGGCTCGGCGGCCCAGGGGTTAAACTGGTTGTGTGCATCCGTGTCCAAGGCGATACGGTTACTGTAGACTTCACCGGCACCGACCCGCAGGTCAAGAGCGCAATCAACGTCCCACCCAATTTGATTGGCTCTATTGTTCAGGTGATCTTTCGCTCAGTCCTCGGCCTCGACGTTCCGGCGAACTCTGGTTTGCTTGCTCCCATCCACGTGACTGCGCCCGAAGGGTGCATCCTGAACCCGAAGTTTCCCGCGGCCGTGGGCGCTCGTGGCCAGTTGATGTGGCGCATCCACGACATGCTCTTTGCCGCACTGGCGCAGGCGATTCCCGAGCGCGTGTTCGCTGCTGGCGAGGGCGGGGTCAATATGTTGGTCTATGCTCCCAAAGCGGAGAACGGTACACCGCCGATGTTGTTGGAGATGTACGCCAGCGGCTGGGGAGGGCGACCGACGCGAGATGGGATCGATGGCACGATGCCCCTCATCATGGGCGGCGCCTTTCGCAGCAATCCAGCCGAGGCGATCGAGCGCGAGATTCCGGTGATCGTTGAGGGATTCGGCTTTGTGCCGGACAGCGGCGGGGCGGGCAAATTTCGCGGATCTCTCGCCGTGTATCGTAAATGGCGCTTTCTCACAGACGGACGGGCGATGATCCGCACCTGCCGGGTGAAGTCTGTGCCCTACGGATTAGCTGGTGGCCAGCCCGGCAGTCCCTTTGAGGTGCTCCTGGAATCCGACTCGCAGCAGATCACCTTCCCTCCTCAGATCATGATTGATGCTACGGTGCGAGCCGGAGACCGGCTACTCCACGTTCAACCGAGTGCCGGAGGCTACGGAGACCCCTGGCAGCGTGATCCGTGCAGTGTCCTGGAAGACGTGCTCGACGAGAAAATGACTGTCGCGTACGTGGAGAAAACCTACGGCGTGGTGATCGATCCGCAGACGTTCCAGATTGACACAGAGCGCACAGCCGCTCTCAGACAATCCCGCAGTGACCACACTTGCTGTGAAAGCGATGGGAGACAGGAGGCTGTGGTGAATGGTGAAGTGCACGACGCAACGCAGCAAAGCTCCAGCGCCACGCCTGAGCAGGTGCTGCGGCCGGGAGAACTTGCAGACCAAAGCTAATGGTCTGTCAGTGATGAATTTCACAGTCCGTAGTGGCGACTTCAGTCGTCATTGTCGCCTGAGCAGCGACTAAAGTCGCTACTACGAGAAGGAGGGACCGTCATGAGTACTGTAGGAAGTGGCCAGTTTACCTATGAGATGGTGGAAAGCTGGGGTTCGTTGCCCACAGGTTGGACCTTCGGTCCGGTCAGCGCGGTGGCTGCGGACTCCCAGAATCGCATCTACGCTTTTCAACGCAAAGACCCGCCTGTCCTCGTATTTGATCGCGAGGGTAACTACCTCGACTCCTGGGGAAGCAAAGCCATTACTGATCCTCATGGGATTTACATCGGTCCCGACGATATGATCTACCTCACGGACCGTGATGATCATGTGGCCTTGAAGTTCACGCTAGATGGCAAGCCTCTCTCGATCCTGGGGAACAGGGGCAAGCCTTCGGACACAGGCTGCACAGAAGATGGAGGGCTGGTTCCACGGGCTGCCGGACCTTTCAACAAGCCTACTGAGATGGTCGTCGCTCCGTCTGGAGACTTGTACGTTTCTGATGGCTACCGCAACAGCCGAGTCCACCACTTCTCTGCTGACGGTAGACTGATTCACTCCTGGGGAGAGCCGGGCAAGCAGGCGCCTGGCGAGTTCCACCTGCCGCACAGTGTGTGGGTCGATCGCCAAGGGATGGTGTACGTATGCGACCGGGAAAACAACCGTATCCAGGTCTTCACCGCGACCGGGCAGTTCACCGCCCAATGGACGGACATCCATCGTCCCACTGACATCTACATCGACGCGCAAGAGATCGTCTACGTCAGCGATCTGAAGCCGACGGTGACCATCATGGACAAACGGGGCACCGTTATTGCCCGTTGGGATTCGCCCATGGGTCACGGCCTGTGGGTTGACTCCGTAGGGGACATCTATCTGGCAGACGTGCTGGGAAAGAAGGTCACCAAGTACGTGCGGAAACGCTAAGAACCAGCCCGAATTCAGTAGCGTGCGCCATGCGCACGCTACCAGCTGGATTCCCGCTTTCGCGGGAATGATGCAGCAACTGTCTATCTGTCAAGTTCACACTGACGGAATACCAGGGTCACTTCGTCGCTTCCTGGAGGGGCGTGGCAGAAGGAAGGTCGGTCATTGCCACCGGCTTGGGAGAAACGAGAAAAAAGAAGATCAGACTGCAGCCCATTCCCAGCACCCCGACGAGGTAAAACGGCAGCGCCCAGTTTCCTGTCTTGGCCACAATGATACCTGCGGTGAGAGGACCAAAGATGCCGGCACAGTTGCCGGCAGTGTTCATCACTCCGGAAATGGCCCCGACCAGGTGAGGGTTCAGCTCTAACGGCATGGACCAGTAGCCGGAGACCGCGAGCGAGAGGGTGAAATAGAAACAAACGAACAATGTCACAGATAGAGTGATCGATGGGGTGGTCACCGCCCACAGCAGGAAAGGGAGAGAGAGTCCTACACACAACCCGGGAAAACGCGCCCGCGCGCTCCGTGCGCTCCAGCCCTTTTGCAAGAGGTGGTCCGACACCACCCCACCGGTGACGATGCCGAGGAAACTCGCTCCCATGGGGAGCATACCGACCAACCCCATGTGCATGCGGGAAAGACCCCTGGCTTCCACCAGGTAGGTGGGGAACCATAAGATGAAGATCCAGACAATAAAACCAAACAACGTATAGCTCAGGCACAGGAAAAGGATCGTCGGAGATTTGAGCAGAGAGCGGAGCGGAACCGAGATATGCGGCGGCTTGGGGACAAGCCCACGTTCGATCTCTTGCAGTTCTTCCCTAGTGACAGCGCGGTGCCCTCGCGGCGTGTCTGCCGAGTAGGCGAGCCAGAGCACCAGCCACAGAATCCCTATTGCCGCATTCACGTAGAAAACGATTGGCCAGGAGAAGGCCTCGATAATCCAGGCGGTCGTGGGATAGGCAATCATCTGACCGAGGGCGGCGCCAGAGATGCTGAGCGTTTGCGCCCGGCCGTATTCCTGCCTGGGCACCCAGCGTGCATTGAGGGAAGCCATCGAAGGAAAACTCGCCGATTCACAAGCGCCAACGAGAAAGCGCATCAGCAGTAAGAGAAGAAAGGTGCTCTGTCCCAGTGGGGTGAGCGCAGTAAACAAGGAGAACCCCAGACAAGAGAGGGCGAGCACCTTGCGGGCACTCCAGCGGTCGGCAATCACCCCGCCGGGAAATTGGAAGAGCGCATAACCCACGAGAAACGCCGAAAAAACCAGCCCGAACCGGGCTTGATCCCAGCCGGTTTGGCGCATGATGTCCGGCGCCGCCACGGAAATGTTCACCCGATCGATGTAGTTGATCATGGTGCCCAGGGTGAGCAATCCGACGATGTTATACCGTACTGGCCAGGCCATCTTTTGCCTCGGTCTTTCTGGTGAAGAACGTGCATATAAGGCAAAGGGGACGAGCCCATGAACCCTGTGCCTGCGCGCCCCTCTACTTAGGACTAACAGGGCTGCCTGTCAATCAAAACACGCAGAGCAGTTTTCCTTGACAGCAGGGTGAGCCGTGGTCTATGGGGACTATGAGGTGAAGGGAGCAAATAAAGAGTAATGAGTGATGAGGAACGAGTGATGAGTGAAAACAACGACTCAATGACTCAATGATCCAATGACTCAATCATCAAGGGGGGATTATGAACCAACTCCATACCGAACGTGAGCAACGATTTATTGATCTGGCAGCGACGTTAGCCGACGAGTTTGCCCAGCGCGCTGCCCGCTACGACGAGGAAGCGTCTTTTCCCCACGAAAACTACGCCCGCTTGCGGGAGAGCGGCTACACCATCATGACCATCCCCGAAGAGTTGGGCGGGTTAGGCGCGACGATGCTCCAGCGCATCAAAGCCCAGGAACGCCTGGCCCAAGGCTGCGGTGCAACCTCGCTAGCTATTAACATGCACTTTAATGCTATTGGTCTGCTGATCGATTTTTGGCGCAAGTTCAAAGATCCTAAAATCGAAGCCAAGCTGCGGCAGATCGCTGCTGGCCGGTTGATCTGCGGCGGGTCGGCGTCCGAGCCGGACAATGCCATCCCCGTCTTACGCCCGCGGACCACCGCCCAGCGGGCGGACGGTGGCTGGCTGGTGACCGGCCGCAAGATCTTCGGCACCCAGAGCATAGCCTTAGACCTGTTTTTCAGCGAGGCAACCTGGGCGGACAGTCCTGAGGGCGAGACCATTATCACCTTTATTATCCCTCCGCGCGACACGCCTGGCCTCGTCTTTAAAGATGACTGGCACACCATGGGAATGCGGGCTACGGCGTCGCGGAGTACGGAGTTAAAAGACGCCTTCGTGCCGGAGTCGGCAGTGATGCTGCAACGTCCGGCGTTTACCCGCGGCGGCATCACCGATCTGTTTCTCAGAGCACCCTTCACCATCGGTGCGCCGTACATTGGCATTGCCGTCGCCGCCCGTAACTTCGTGGTGGACTTCATGCGTGAACGCCCGCGTTTTCCTCTCAAGAAGCCCATGAGCCATATGCCCAGCGTGTACAACAAAGTCGGCGAGATGGACCTGCTGATCGAAACCGCACGCGCGGTGACGTGGAAGGCTGCGGCTGAGGTCGAACTCGACGAACCCCACAGTTGGGCGCGCAAAAGCGTGGCGGCCAGAATGGTGGCGATAGAGAACTCGGTGCGGGTGGTAGACCTCGCCCTGCGGGCAGTAGGTGGCCAATCGTATTTCAAGCGGCTCCCCTTGGAGCGGTACTTCCGTGACGTGCGCGCCGGGCTCTATCACCCAGTCGATGGTGACGAGACCCTGGAACTCTTAGGCAAGAGCGCCTTCGGCATCCCGGTGATGGATGATGATGCGATCTGGGCGTAGCCGATGAAGTGAAGGAGCGGTCAGCCCTCAGCGATCAGCTAAAAAGGATTGAGCAACGATGAAGGCCGTTCCTTTTGTCTACCTTTCACCGTGATAGGAAGAAGCGTATGAAAGCCATGGTTCTCCATGAACGGGGCGGGGCACTCAGATTCGAAGAGGTGCCCAGGCCTCAGGTCGGTCCGGGTGAGGCGCTGGTGCGGGTGCGGGCCTGCGGCGCCGGGCTCACCGTTGTCCATATCAAGCAGGGACGGATCGGGAACGTGGCCTTTCCCTGTATTATCGGGCATGAGATAGCTGGTGAGGTTGTCGAAGTAGGTGAGGGCGTCACCTCTGTTCAGAGGGGTGATAGAGTCATCGCCTATTTCTATCTCACTTGCGGTCACTGTCGCTGGTGCGACAGCGGACGGGAAGATCTGTGCGCTCATCTTAGGGGGTTTGTGGGCGTGCACCTTGACGGTGGGTTTGCGGAGTACGTGAAATTGCCCGCCCGTAACCTTGCCCACATCCCGCCGGAGCTGGATTATACCGAGGCGGCGATTGTTGCTGACGCCGTGAGTACACCCTTGCACGCGCTGCGGGAACGAGTGAAATTGCGGCCGCCGGAGACAGTGATGGTGGTCGGCGCCGGCGGTGGTGTGGGCATCCACGCGGTGCAGATGGCCAGGGTGCTGGGTGCACGGGTGATCGGCGTTGACGTGAGCGACGAGAAGCTGGCTCTGGTAAGAAACCTGGGGGCTGATGAAGTGATTAACGCCCGTGTCTTCCCCGCCTTTGATGAGGAGGCGCGCCGGCTCACTGCTGGACAGGGGGGGTAGATGCGGTTTTAGATTTTGTCAGCCGGCCGGAAACCCTACAAGCAAGTCTGCGCAGCCTTGGCGCCGCCGGCAGGCTCGTTGTGCTCGGGGTCTCTCCGGACATGACGCTCTCGCTCAACGCCGCCCAGCTTATCCGCTCTGAGATTGTTGTCACCGGTTCTCGCTACGTGACGAGACAGGAGCTGGCGGAGACCATAGAGCTGGTGCGTCAAGGCAAGATTAAGCCGGTGGTGACTCACTCTTTTTCTCTCGAAGAAACGAATCGCGCTCTTGATCTGGTAGAGCAAGGGCAGATCGCAGGCCGAGCAGTTGTGGTCATACCGGAGTAGAAGTGCCGATGTCCGGTCAGAGGAAACGGGTGGCAAAAGCGCGACCGTATTGGCCCTCACCCCAGCCCTCGCCCGCGAAGCGGGCGAGGGAGAAAAAATGACCACTTCAGGCAATCTTTAACAGCCGCGCCGCATTCCCTCCCCAGATCTTCTCCTTGTCCGCTCGTGAGAGGGATCGCACGCTGCCAATATACCCCACCGGGTCTGCCTCCCCCATATCAGCGGGATAGTCTGTCCCGAGCAAGACATGAGCGCTCCCGACCTGCCTGACCAGATAAGTAAGGCTCTCCCCTGTATAGATCACCGTGTCATAGTAGAGCTGACGCAGATACGCACTGGGAGGCCGTGAGATCACCTTCTGACACTCTGGCCGCACTTTATAGGCATGGTCCATGCGTCCCGCATAGTAGGGGAGGTATCCTCCCCCGTGGGCCACACAAATCCTTAGGTTGGGATAATGCTCCAGTACCCCGCCAAAGATTAGACGGGAGACCGCTACAGTGGATTCTAGCGGCTGCCCGATGACATTCACCAGATAGTAGTCCCGCAAGCGTCTCGCATCGGTAAACCCAATCGGATGGATAAAAATTAACACCTCGAGTTCTTCGGCCTTGGCAAAGAACTTCTGGAAACGCGGATCGTCGAAATCCACGCCATTCACATTGCTGGAGATCTCGACCGCCCGCAGGCCAAGCTCCTTCACTATCCGTTCAAGTTCCAGCACCGCTTTGTCGACATCTTGGAGGGGCAAGGTCCCCATTCCCACAAAGCGGGTGGGGTGAGCCTGTACGATCTCGGCCACTCGGTCATTTTGCATGCGGGCCAACTGCAAGCCTAACTCACCATCAGTCCAGTAGTAGTATTGCGCCGGCGAAGGCGAGATGGCCTGGATATCAATGCCCATGCTATCCATATCCTTGAGGCGTTCCTCCGGCGAGGTAAACTTGGGGGCCCACTCGGCAAAGAGGCGCTGGTTGATCTCCCGTGTTTCCTGGCTAGCAAAGAAAAAGAAGGGCTCTTTTTCTATTGAGAAGAGATCCTTGACCAGCGGCTCACACGCTGGGGTCGAAATGTGACAGTGAATGTCAACGGTAAGGGGCTTACGCCCCCGTATTCTTCTGAGTCCGCGACTTCTGCCACGCTCAGGTCCTGCCGCGGTGCACGAATAAAGAATGCCCGTATCCTGTGAGTTCATAAGATTCCCCCTCCTCTTCATGTGCGAGTCTGTACGAAAACCTGCCTTTCTGGTAGGGGGTGAACAGACAACGACAGGAGGGAAAGCACGATACCACTCGATAGCTTGTCTGATAGCGGGATTGAGTCGCGACCGCTTACCGCACACCGGCCGGTCATCATGGGGACGCGCCACATGGTCGTCTCTGGGCACTACCTGGCCGCTCACGCCGGCTTCCAGATTCTGGAGGCAGGAGGAAACGCCATCGATGCCGGTGTGGCGGCGGGCATCGCTCTGGGCGTCTTGCCGAGCGACATGGTCAACGTGGCGGGCGTGGCGCCGCGTTTTGCTAGCTACAGTTTTCCTGATTCCTTCGAGCCGCATGCTTATCACCCTGGGCGACTGAATATCGAGGGCCGAATTTCCCAAGAGACGGGGACTGCCCTCGCGGCTCTTGGGCATAAGGTGCACTGGTGGCCACAGTGGGTGTGGCGGGCTGGTGCCGTTTGTTGCATCGTTGCTGACCCAATAACCGGAGTGCTGCACGGCGGGGCCGACCCGCGGCGCCAGTCCTATGCCGTGGGCTGGTAGTTGGTAAGCAGGCCCTGTTTTAGAGTGTCATTCCCGCGAAAGCGGGAATCCAGTTCTCGGTAAGTACATCTGCAACTTGCTCTAGTCAGCGTGTTCCACGTCAATCACCTTGTAAGGAACGCCACAACCTGCGTGGTGAGTTCATCAGCCTTGGCGTCCAATTCCGCCTCGCTCAAATTGGCGATGGGGTGAGAGGTCACCAAAAACTCATAGGACGGTACCCCCCAGTTCGCCGCCATCGCCCGGGCGGTGGCCACGAAGGGGGCGGTGACGATCGAGACGGTGGGAATACCGGCTTTTTCTAATTTGATTCCGTCGAGCACACTGCCCGAGCTACACGACCCTCAGTCGCCAACCCCGGCCAGCACGAAGTCCGCCTTTTGCTGAAATAGGGCGATAGCCTCTGGTGTCACAGAGTGTCCAGAGGATTTCTTGTGGTCGAGATGAGTCATGGTGAGTTGGTACCGCGCCGCCAACCGCTCGGCGATTTTCCGCAGGATCACCTCGGAGTTAAATTTGGTGTTCTCGACCAATCCTACTCTGAGCCCGTGCAACGACGTGGGTCGGGAAGTGTAGGAGAATGCTATTGGCGTTGTTGATGAGACGGTAGGATCAAAAACTCTTCTGCTCATGGCCCGACTCCTATTCTGATCGGCACGGTGATGCTGCGGGTCCATTTGTTCCCCCAGCCCGGTAGGCAGGCAGACCAACTGCCGCCTTGACTTCCCGCACACACGATCAGGAGGTCTTCAGGACGGCGCATTACCTGCCGCCACGTGGTTTCATCCTCAGGTTGAATCTCACCGGGCAAACGCGCGGCCCGCTTGAAGTCCGCGACTGTGCGACGAGCGTGCTGCACGATGAACTCCTGCACCTGGCGTTTGCTCCAGCCGCTGCGGCGTAACACCTCCGCATGCTCCCCGGCCAGCACGATCAAAGTTTCGTTGAACCCGTAGACGTTGGGAGTAGCGAGGTTGCAGACCGCGTCGGCAAATTCCCACAGCAACGGTTCCGGCGTGCTGGCCAATTGGTTGTACACGCCCATCAAGGTATTGGAGGCATAGAGTGTCGCCGTGCTGTCTTCCGGACGAAACCCGCGCTCCACATGCAACGGCACCCAGGGATGATCCGTTTCGTTTTCGGCAAAGCAGAAAGTGTATTTAGCCGGCGTTCCTAAGGTGGCGCGATCCAGCAAGCCGGGCCGGGTGTTGAGCACGTTCATCATCACCAGGCGCAGGGCACGCCCGATGGTAGCATTGGCGCGCACTCCCGGACCGAAAGCGTTATTGGTGGCGTTGATGCCCAAGGCGGGACCAATCGGACCATTGACGATGATCGCCAGGCCCGAGCCGCCCGTGCTGGTGGCCGGGTTGTGATAATGAAACTCCGGGTGACAGAGCCCCTGCACGGCAGCGAGCACTACTGGAAAATATTCGGGCAAACAGCCCGCCATCACCGCGTTGATGGCAACCTTCTCTGCCGGAATGATCGAGTTGCGCTCGTCGATGGTGCCGAGCACCTCGTCGCCGGTCAGCCCGCCGGTTGCGAGCATGGCCTGTACGGAGTCCTCGGTTGGCGGCACCAGTGGCAAACCGTCGCTCCATCCTTGCTGGTAATAGAATTCGATCCATTCCGCCGCAGTGGCAGGATCGGAGTGCGGCGGGTTAGATGTGTTGGCACTCATGAATAGCTTCTCATACTCCTGATGTTTCGCGCGCATAGCGCACGCTACGTCTGCTTTCTCGCCCGCGGCCCAGTCTCTTTGAGCAACAGGAAGAGAAGGGCGGAGAGAGCATAACACCCGCCTCCAAAGGCGAAGCCGGCGACGGGAGTCACACTGGCCAGGCTCATACAAATCGGAGGAGCGACAAAACCGCCAAGATAACCGGCGGTGACAGCCACGCCAAGGGCTGAGCCGGCCAAGGTCGGGCCCACCCCCTCCATCTCCAACGGCACCACAAAGGCGAGGGCGGCGGCCCCGGCCAGAAATCCCCACAGAGCGGCAACAATCCACAGTGAAGCTCCCAGCGCGTAGGCGGCAAGGAAGATGCAAACGCCGGTCAGCAACATGCCGGGGAAGTAAAAGACCTTTCTTAAGCCGACTCTGTCCGACAGTGTCGGGATAATAGAGGTGCCCGCCACGTAAGCCCACATGACGATAGAGAGCACCACACCGGCAGCGGGAGCGCTCATGCCTTGTACCGAGACAAAATACGTCGGCGCATAGCCAATGAGCCCAATATAGCCACCTAGGAACAGGAAGTAACAGCCTGCGACTATCCAGACATCCTTCACCAAGAGCACCTGTTTCAGGGCTTTTCCTCCTCCTAACCGGGCTCCGGTATTAGGTACGAGTACGAGACGGTCGCGCACCGTGCCGACCCAAAGCAAGCCCAACCCCATGGTCAGGATTCCCAGAAGATAGGTCAGATTGCGCCACCCGCCAAGCCAATCCACCACCAGAGGAGTCAAAATGGTTGCGAGACCAGCTCCCGCACCATACCCAGCTTGGGTCACACCGTTAGCCAAGCCGAATTCCCCAGGGGGAAACCACATCCCCAAAGCCTTGGGGACATTGGCAAAGGTGAGGGCCAGGGCAATGCCAAAGAGAAACATCCAGACATAGAGCGTCGCGAAGCTGGAGGCGGTGCCCCGCAAGACGAGAAATCCCCCCATGCAGAAAACTCCGAGTCCCACGGTCAAGCGGATCCCGAAGCGATCACCTAAAACGCCACCGATAATAGCGAACAACACGGTGCCGAAGGAAATTGCTGACCACAAGGTTCCCCAGTCCGCGATGTTCAGGCCCAACTCCTGGAGGATCGGAGGGACGAGCATCACGATATAGGTCCAGCCCATGCCGAAGGCGATCGCGAAAATCAGGAAAGTATTGACCAGCACCCACCACCGATATGATACTTGCTCTGTCTCCACGCTTTCCCCCTTTATACATTCGGTTCGACACCAAGAGTGACTTCCTTCTGGGGTGCGAGCGCTGGTGCTTCTTCCCCGAGATCTATGGCTCGCTCGGGATGTACGCCGAGCCAGAAGAACGCACCAAGCAGCGCCAAAACTGCGGCGACGTACAGCGCGCTGTCCCAACCGAAACGCTGGGCAATCAGTGGAGTGAGGGTAGGGGAGACGGCGCCACCCAGATTCCCCCCCATGTTCATGAAACCGGATACCGTGCCAGCGTGAGTCTTGGCGAGATCGATGGTGGCAGCCCAGTACGCAGCCACAGTCAGAAATAATAGTCCCTCACCCAGAGACAAGAACAACACTGACAGGTACGGGTCACGCACTGCAGCACCAGCCCAGATCGATCCCGCGGCGCACAGCGGGCCGCTAAAACCAATGCCACAGCGACCAATCCGTTTGCCAAACCGGCGGCTCAAGGAGTCGGATAACCAGCCGCCGAGCGGCGCTGCCACTGCACTGACGACAAACGGTAAGGTACTGTACCAGCCGCCGCTCACAAGCGAAAAGCCACGCACGTTAACCAGGTACAGATAGAACCAGGAAAAATAGATGTAGCCGATGTATCCTAGGGTGGTGTAGGCGGCGGTCAGGAACCACAGGTCAGGCCGGCCCAGGATCGCCCGCCAGGGAACGCGCACGGGGACATGACGGTGAGCAGGCGAGGATGCTGACGCTTGGGTAATGTGTTGCAGCTCCGCGGCATTGACCCAAGGATGCTCCGCGGGCCGGTCCGTCCCCAGCCAGTACCACACCAAGGCCAGGACAATGCCTACACTGCCAGCAATGTAGAATGCCGCCCGCCAACCGAGCGCTAGCATAATCCAGACAATCAACGGTGGTGTCAGCGCCGCACTAAACGCGCTGCCACTAGTGGCAATGCCCAGTGCCCATCCGTGCTCTTCCGGTGCGATCCAGTTGGCAACGACTCGGTTGTAATTCGGTGGACCGCCGGCCTCGCCGATGCCGATCAGAATCCGCACGACGATGAACGAGCCGACGACACCAATCACGCCGGTGAGAAAGAGGTCTCCCGCTAGCGCGGTGACTGCGGTAAAAGCGGACCACCAAAAGATCGCACCCGTCAGCACACGCCTGGGACCGAAGCGGTCACCGAGCCAGCCACCTGGGATTTGCAGAATGGCGTAACCCAGG
>JBGPOI010000025.1:0-20767 GCA_041487975.1 Binatia bacterium
CGTCAGTCTGCCGCTCGCGATGTCAGCCTGGCTCAGATGAGACGACAAGGCCGGCGTGTCGTTAAGGCCAGGCGGGCAAGCATTCTGCGCCTGAGCGTTCACGTGAGAGGCTGGTGCCAGTAGGAGCAACAGAGTTGCCGTCACTAGCCAGCCGCCGCGTGGAGATCTCCCACGTCGGACACCACAAGAAACAGTTCCATTGGCGTCAACACGCCACGATCTAGCTCTCGGTAGCATTTGAGTCCCCTCCTCTTTACTTTCCCTTTCCTACTATCGACCTTGCCCATCTACAGCGAACTATGGCGGATTATAAGATTTGTGCTCATAGCACGCTTTAAATCAATTGTCCAATGGATTAGCCTCTTTGCCGCGCCCTCCCCCGCACTCTGTGTGTGAGGGGAGAAGACGAAGAAGCACTTCAGACCGCGAGCGTCTGCGAGCACGTTCGTAAAGGCAGGGTCAAGTATGCTATGGATTTCGGGGGCGAAAGGCGACAGGACAGCGAGGTAGACGTGGAAGCGGAGCGGCAACGAATCGAACGGCAGCAGGCAGCCTTGCCTCCGTCAAGGCTGCGGAAGTAGGGACGGTTTGATAAGGGAAATTCCGGCTCACTAAGGAAGGAAGTATGCTTTTTCTTGATTGGATCAGCCGAGTGTGGACCCTCACGATTGCCTTAGGAGTCTCAGGCGTTTTGTTGATTGCTTTGCAGAGCAGCTCTCTTCTCAAGCAAGAAGGATGGCTCGCCAAAGGGGAAAGGAAATCTGCGCTCTCTAAAAGCGCGACGAAAGCCTCAGTCCAAGCGATTTCTATCGTGCTCCCCTTGAGCTTTGAAGCCAATAGAGGACAGAGCGCCGGCCAGGTGAAATTTCTCTCCCGCGGCAACGGCTATGACTTATCTTTGACTTCTACCGAGATCGTGTTGGCGCTTCATAATGCTGAGCGCAGAATGCCGAATGCGGAGAAGAATCCTCACCCATCGCTCCTCAATAGTCCGGCAGCAATTGGGACGGACACCGTACTTCGCATCAAGCTTGGTGGGGCGAATGCTGCTTCTCAAGTGGTTGGACTCGATGAATTGCCCGGCAAGAGTCACTATTTTCTTGGCAACAATCGCAAAGACTGGAAGGTCAACGTTCCCCACTACGCCAAGGTGAAATACGAGGGGATCTATCCAGGTATCGCTCTCGTCTTCTACGGTTCTCGACAACAGTTGGAATTCGACTTTGTTGTCGCGCCGGGAGCAAATCCAGAAATGATTGCTCTTAGCTTTGACGCGGTGGAGGAGAAGATGCCGAAGTCATCCCTGCGGATCGATACCAATGGTGACCTCGTAGTGCAAACCACGAGCGAGGAGATTCGGTTCCATAAGCCTCGTGTGTATTAGGAACTCAACGGAGCGAAGCAGACTATTGCAGGCGGTTATGTCCTTCGCTCTCCTTCAGCAGACGAAGCAAATGGGCAAAACATAGGTCAGCTTGGTTTTCACATTGCCAGTTACGACGCTAGCAAACCGCTCATTATCGATCCGGTCTTGAGCTATTCGACCTACCTCGGCGGGAGGGAGGGGGATTCTGCTCATGGCATTGCTGTTGATGCCGTCGGAAACGTTTATGTGGCTGGGCAGACCGCGTCATCCAACTTTCCGACGACTGCAAACGTCGTACAGCCACAGATAAACCGCGGACCAGTGCAGTTCTCCGACGCCTTCGTGCTAAAGTTGAAGCCGGAGGATAACTCACTGATATACGCTACCTATCTTGGCGGGACTGGGCCTGACGAAGCGCGCAGTATCGCAGTCGATGCTGCGGGCAACGCGTATGTCACTGGGAGTACTCATTCAACTGACTTTCCTGCAACACAGCGTTTTCCTCCTGAAATTGCGAACAGGAATTTTCCTCCTGAAGATGCGTTCGTGACGAAACTCAGTCCTGCTGGCGATGTACTCGTCTATTCTACTTACCTTGGTGGTAGCAGTCTCAACGGAGGGTATGGTATCGCTGTCGATGCTTCCGGTAGCGCCTACGTAACTGGCAACACCCTTTCACCTGACTTCCCTCTGGTGAATCCCTTACAAGCCGAATATGGCGGTGCTTTCGTTACCAAGCTTGATCCCGCAGGGAAGGCTTTAGTCTACTCTACCTACCTTGGTCATGACGTGAATGATCGAGGCCATAGTATTGCTGTGGATGCTGCGGGCAGTGCTTATGTCACGGGACAAACAGCTCCTATGCTGACGGGAGTAGCCTTATCTGGGCGAGGAGCAACCCCGCCTCCTAATACCCCTGAGGTGAAGAGTCAGCCTGCTGTACCAAACTTCCCTCTGGTGAATCCCGTCCAAAGCACTTACGGGGGTGGTCATAGCGACGGCTTCGTTGCCAAGATCAATCCTGCAGGAACGGCTCTTGTCTACTCGACTTATTTGGGGGGAAGTGACTCTGACGGCGGAAATGGCATCGCCGTGGACGCTGCAGGCAATGCCTATGTGGTAGGGCACTCCTTTTCCACGTTCTTTCCCAAAAACAATTCCTTACCGGCGCGCCGCGACGGCTGTAGCATAGTCGATCGCTTTCATATCAACGCTTTCGTGATGAAACTCAATCCGGCTGGCAACGCGTTTGTCTACACCGCTTGCCTTGGCGATAGTGCCGGTACAGGAATCGCTATTGATGCTGCCGGGAATGCTTATGTCACCGGCTATACCGAAGCTAAAGACTTCCCGACAGTCAATCCTCTCCAAACTGCCCATAGAGGAGGTCAATTTGATATCTTTGTGGTAAAGTTGAATCCTGCTGGCAGCGCACTGGATTTTGCCACATACCTGGGCGGCGGTAACAACGACCTCGCTTTTGGTATTGCCGTGGACGCCTCTGGAAACATTTACCTCACGGGACAGACTGATTCTGAAAACTTCCCCTTAGTGAATCCCTTGCAAAAGATGAACCGAGGACCTTCTGATACCTTTGTCGCTAAGATTTCTCTCAAGTAAGGAGAAGAAAAACTTCCTCTCCCTTTCCCTTGTTGCCTCTTCTCTCATTTTGCCGGTGATCCCGAGATGGATGGAAGGATGAAAAAAATCTCTATCACAGTCGTCGCCGTGCTTGGGTTGTTCCTGTGCAGACCCTTGGTCTTCGCGCATCCGGTGCACGAGGCAGCAATGGCCGGAGACCTAGAGAAGGTTAAGGAGATCCTTGCCCAGGGCGTCGATGTCAACCTCCCCGACGCCATGACGCTGACTCCCCTACATTTTGCAGCAGGTGGAGGCCATACGGCTGTGGTTGAGTTTCTATTGGACCACGGAGCGAATGTCAATGCGAGCGATATCTTTCACGGAACTCCCTTACATGACGCTGCCGTTTCAGGTCACACGGCGGTAGTTGAACTCCTTTTAGCTCGTGGGGCTCACGTCAACGCGCAGCGCAGTAGGGATGCTGAGACTCCTCTGCATCTTGCTGCGGAACAGGGTTACAAAGCTGTGGTTGAGGTGCTGTTGGCCCACCGGGCCAATGTCGATCTCATCGGCTGGTACAGTGGGAAACCGTTACACCGCGCCGCTGCTCGGGGTCATAAGGAGATCATCGAGCTTCTCTTGGATCATGACGCCGACATCAACGCCAGAGACAGCACCGACCAAACTCCTCTCTCCGTTGCCATACGGGACAGCACTGATGACGTTGTCCAATTGCTCCTCGCTCGTGGAGCCAAAGTGGACGCTGCGGCGTTGCGCGAAGCGGTGAGAAAGGGGGATGTGGAAAGAGCAAAAAAGTTTCTCGATCAAGGAGCTGGCGCCGATGCGAGGGACAGCGAGAGCGGCCAGAGCACGTTGCATATCGCCGTTGCTAGAGATTCCCAGGAGCTTGTAGAGTTACTGCTGGCGCATGGCGCTGCTGTAGACGCCAAGGATTACGGTAGGATGACTCCGCTCCACACCGCAGCGGCGAAGAGTTCCGCGGCTGTAGTGGAACTCCTCCTGACTCATGGAGCCGATGTCAACGCATGGGCACAGGACGTTGGTACAACACCTCTGTTACTTGCGGTAAACCGGGGCGCAAAAGACGTAGCTGCGGTTCTGCTCGACCACGGAGCTGACGTTAATATGCAGCAAGACCTTGATGGGAAGACCCCTCTGCATATTGTCATAGCGAGAAACGATAAAGACCTGACCGAGTTACTGTTGGCTTACAAAGCCGATGTGAGCGTGCGCGATAATGCTGGCCGAACCCCCTTGTCCTTCGCGGCTCAGTCTACGAATCCAGATTTGCTTAAACTCCTCACTGCTCATGGGGCTCAGCTCGACGCCGGGCAGATGCTTGCTGGCGCATTGCTGGACGCGACGAAGGCTGGGGATCTGCAGAAGGTCAAAGAACTCCTTGCTCAGGGGGCTGATGTCAATGTGAAGGATGACACTGGTCGGACTGCACTACACCTTGCCGTCGCTTCGGGTCACACAGCTATAGTCGAGAGCCTTCTAAGTTCCGGAGCTAATGTTAACGCCTCAGGTGCTTCTTGGGGAACCCCGCTGCATTCTGGGGCAATAGCTCCAGGCCACGAGGACGTGGTCACGCTTCTCTTGGATCATGGCGCTAATGTCAACGCGAAGGACAGCGTTGGGCGAACTCCCTTACAGCTTGCTCTTCAGTTTGGCGGGGCGAACATGACCAAACTGCTCCTTTCTCGCGGCGCTGACGTTAATGCGAAAGACGGTCAGGAAGGCCTCCCACTCCTGTATCTCGTCCTCTTGCGAGGCCAGAAGGATCTGGCTGAACTTCTGCTTGCCCGCGGGGCTGATGTGAATGTCCGGGATACATACGGACGGCCGGGGCTGCAAATCGCGGCACAGCAAGGCCACAAGGATGCAGCTGAATTCCTCCTTGCGCACGGAGCTGATGTCAACATAGAGGGAAATGAGGGCTACGGTTGGACGCCCCTCCATACAGCGGCGCACTACAACCACAAGGACGTTGCTGAACTCCTGCTTGCCTACGGAGCCGATGTCAATGCTCAGAGTAGGACGGGAGAGACCCCTCTCCACCGCGCGGCGCATTACGGAAGCCCAGAGCTGATCGAGCTTCTCCTCGCGCATGGGGCCGATGTCAACGCTGGGATAGACCGTCATTCGACCCCTCTCACCCTCGCAGCAGGAACTGGGAGACAGGATGTGGTGCAACTGCTTCTTGCGCATGGGGCCAAGGTCGATACTCAAGTGCAAGGTAATGCGACGACCCTGCACCAAGCCGTGCAGAGTGGCAATTTGCAAGCGGTCGAGTTGCTCCTTGCCCAAGGGGCCGATGTCAACGCGAGGATCGAGCGAACTGGCCAGACTCCCTTGCATTTTGCTGCGGGGCGGGAGAACCCGGCAATGGTCAAACTGCTCCTCGCGCACGGCGCCGACGTGAACACGACGGACACTTACACCTTTACTCCCTTCGATCAAGACAGCTACCTGCAAACCCCTTTACACATTGCAGCGGTGGCAGGACATGGAGCTGTGGTTGAAATCCTCCTTGCTTATAAAGCCGATGTCAATTCCCGGATTCAGGTACAAGAGAATAAAGACCGCAGCCCTCCTGGACTATACGCCGGAGGGTATAACGTTTTAGAAGGAATCGGGAACCTTAAGGGCATCACGCCATTGCATCTCGCCGCGTTCATGGGCCACCGAGATGTCGTCGAGATGCTTTTGTCGCACGGAGCGGAAAAGGAAGCCAGAGACAGTCACGGCTGGACCCCACTGCATCTCACGTCATTCTGGGACCACACAGTTGAGGCGGCCGAGCAGCTCCTTACCCACAGGGCTGAGGTTGACGCGAGAGACGAAGGCGGTGCGACTCCATTGCACCTTGCAGTAATCAAAGGTCACAAACCCATCGTTAAATTATTGCTCGATTACGGGGCTGACGTGAACGCCAAGGACAAAGGCGGCGATACCGCCCTGCGTTTCGCCACGAGGCAAGGCAAGACTGACATGGCCGAGTTGCTGCGCAGATACGGAGCGAAAGAGTAGACAGACCATCCCCTGGGGCTGTAATACGACAGAAGCCTGGGATCACCTGCGGGAGTGCTTCGCCCCCCTTCTCTACCTACTATTGAGCTACTATCGGGCGGTATTGGAAGGAAGCGCTGCCCGGCCGGACGCTTCACCAGATCACACCGAGCGATATCGAAGCAGGAGTTGTTGCAGTACGATGAAGACCGGAAGCGGGGGGAAAGATGAGGCTCTTTACTACCGGCTGATCGGCAATGCCCGGAGAGCCCTGAGCGAGAGAAACAGGCAGGAAGCGGGTTGCTGCGCCGTTTTTCGGTGGGGGAGGAGTCCTGAGACAAGGAACGCTCTAGAAAATTCCCCACTTTTGAAAATCTCTCATGCCTGATTTTTCCCCGCCCCAGCGCCCTTTTTAGCGTGAAACGAATGCTGCCCAAGTGGCATTCACACGGCCACACGGGTGGAGGCGGATAAGCGAGTCATGGAACTGAATGAATGCGTAGGTGCGAGACCGGCGTTGTGGGCGCGGGCGTAGAGGCTCGATGTAGTGGAACTCTGGGCAGAGGACAACAGTGGAGAGAACAGCGGGACCGGCTGTGGGTGAGGTCCTCTGTGCCACCACAGCGGCAGCACTACCTCAAAACTCGGCCGTCGCCTATGTGTAAACGGGACCGCTTGCCCTAGAAACCCCTCATTCTGGACAATTCGCCCACAATATCTACTGTGTCCGCACAGCCACACTGGTCGCTCCTCGTATAGCCCCAGCCGAGACAAACCGCACAAAAATCCGGTTCATCGCCGGATCAAACGCCACGATGCCTGCCCCCTGCACGAAAACCGCGAATGTGGGGGTCGCGTTGGCATCGATTGTTGTCGTCACGCTGCTCGCGGGCGACGCCAAGCATGCGCCGGTTGCTGGATTTGTCTGACATACCGACAGACTAACCGGCAAGGTGGCTCCGCCCGTATCTGCCGAGACTGTCACTTGTCCTCCCGCTCCCACGTTCACGGTCGCGACGGCAAACGCCCCTGTCCCGTTCGTCCCGGGAATGTTCACAATCCCATCACCACTGAATGTTGCCGCAAGGGCCACAATGTCTGGGCTCGGAGTACTCAAGCCGGCGAGGAGGAGCGTGTTAAGCCCGGAGATGACCGGAGCCGGACCAGCATTAGTGCAGGTGAAGTTTAATTGCACGTCAGTGGAGGAGAAAACACTTTGAGGAGTAAAAGAAAAGACAAAACTTTGTGTTCCACCTGCAGTCATATCGATAGGGGTATTGGGAGAGCTAATCGGTGCATTAGTAGTAGGGTTAGTAGCCTGGTAAGAAAAGGTCGCGGGCACACTGGTGAGGGGCGCAATGCTACAGCCTGTAGCCGTCGTCGTGCCCAGGTTGATGATGGAGGCAAAGGCTGTCGCTGGGGTCCCCACCTGCACTGAGCGGCTCCCAGGTAACACCGAGGCCGCCAGAGAAGAAGGAGTAGAGACCGCAGCTAAACAACTCGCCCCGGCGACCTCTGGAGTCATAAGCCCTATGCTGCACGAAGAAAATTGGAGATTCAGGGAGGTACTGACAAAGGGGTTCATGATAAACCCGAAAGGAGTCGAGGCGCAGGCTGAGCCTGACTGGTTGTCGTGGGGCGCATCGAAGTTATGGCCGATCTCGTGCGCGGTGAGCAGGACGAGGGATTTGTTGTCAGTCGTGAAATCCTGCGAGAGCCCGGTGCCATAGCTGCCGTTGCACACGGTCCCGACCCAGGCGATGCCGATGACACTGCCATTGAAACCCCGGTTGGTGAAGAGGTGCGCCAGGTCAGTGCCATAGACCGGGCTCGCAGAATTGCCTTTGTAGGTGCTGAATTCGTTGAGCAATGTCGACGGGTCAGTCGTACTACTGAAGGGATCGGGGGTGGTGTACACGACCGTCTTACTGACTCGCAAGGTCACCCCGACTTCGGATCGGTAGATGCCGTCAATCTGGTTGATGATATTTTGCATGTCCGCGGCCGACGCAGCGCCGTGTTTCACGAAGTACCTATAATCGGCTACAATGCCGAGATCCACTTGCTTGAGCGCGCCACTGCTGGCCAGCGCCTGAAGGTCCGATACGAGCCCTTCATATGCGCCCAAAGGACCAGAAGCGCGGGCATGCTGGCCCATTTCGACTGCCACAGCAGGCTGTTCCAGAGCGCAACTGCCTAACTCCCAGTCTGAGACGGTGTCAGACATCCGATACATCACTGTGGTGTGAGACGAGGCATCATGGAAAAAGCGGGCTCCAGGTTCGACAAAGTATATGTCATCTTTGGTGCGGATCAGGCCGTCCATCGCCCCTTCACGCCAACCGATACGAACCCAAGAACCGGGCTCGCCGGTGACCGCGCCGCGGTAAAAGATAGGGCGTGGAGTTTCTGTGGTGGTGGTCTGATCGCCGATCCAGATGTTTTCTGCCTGCGGCGCAAACAGGTCGTTAGGAACCAACTGCAGGTTGAACTGTTTGCCGAAAGCCTGGAAAGAAATGGCGAGTGACGGATCTGTTGCGACTGGCTGATCAGCAGTCGTGCCTGCGGCCGATAGACTGGTCGAGATATCCGTTATCGACTCGAAGTGAAGGACAGTGGGCGGAGGCCCCTGGTGTGGCTGGACCTGCCTGGCCTGGAGGTTGTTGGCCAGCCCCAAAAACAACAGGACGGGCAAGAAAACAATCCGCGGAGACAACCGCCATAGAGCACTCACCGTTTGACCTCCTTCAGGTCGTGAGCGATGCACAACCTACAGGAGGCGACTGCATGCGCCCGGCAACCCCGCAACCGTATACCGAAAGATCTCAGTACCTAGGCCTGTGGCTTTGTGTCCCACCCTTTCAAGTGGTTTACCCTTTTCAGGCTTTCACTGTTCCTTCTAACGGTATCGGCCCAACCTTTTTCTCCTCTAAGCGCTTACACAGGCGTTGTCAACTTGTTCATCCCGGTGCCATCATAAGGTAGAGAGGTAGGAGCATAGTTCCACATGGAGGTCCCTTATGTGGCCTATGCCGTGCCTGTAATGGCCAGCCAAGGACATTGTCAACTGAAGGAAACGGTACTTAAGACGCTCCCACTGAACGCCAGATTCCGGGCTTGCATGGAACTTTCCATCCCACTTCGGACGAGGAAATCCCTTGCCGGTGATATGTCCCTCCTACCTGGAGGAGAGATTTCTGCGCTGCCAGTGTCAAGTTGACGATGCCTCATAGCGTTAGCTTCCTGGTAACAGGACTTCTGTAGTTGTAGAGCAGCCCTACCTTCTTCCTAACTTCCTCTTTGGGCTGCTATGTCACAACTTGTACGGTGTCCAAATAGTGACTATAACCGATACAAATCGGTGTCACTCGCTCTCACTGGGCCTTTCTCCGGGAGGAGAAAAATCCCCTGCCTGACGGGAAATTAAGCAGTTAGGCAGAAGTAATGCGGTATTTTGATCCGATCCCTTTGAGAACGTCAAAGAGTGAGGCAGGCAGGGTCTTGAAATTCGGATAGGCGTCCAATGGTAACCCCTCGTATTTGATCTTGCGCCAGCGCATTTCAATGAGGTTCAGTTCCGAGCAATACGGCGGCAGAAACTTCACGTGGAGGCCTTCTTTCTGCCAGCGTTCGAGTTTCTCCTCGAAGTCCTCATTGGTGTGGAGCGGGGCGTTAGCGATGAGCATAATTGCCGGTTTCTGCTGGCGCTGGCGGAACAGTGCAAAGCAAGGAAGGACGGGGTTAGAGTCAATCGCCCCCTGAAAGGCAACTGCGTGGAACTGGTTGTGCAAATTCAAGAACCCCAACACGGTTTGGCACGGGCCGTGAGCCGCGGCCAGTTCCAGACGCTGGCCCACCAGTTGCAAGGCAGAGGGAATCGAGGGCGGCAAGGTAAACCCCGCTTCATCGTAGTACCACAAGTCAAAGGGGCGCTTGCCCCCGAGGGCAAACGCATGTAAAAGCGTGGAAAGTTGAGGAGGTAGCGAGTCCTGACAGTGGGCAAGGCGGGGCGGCAATCTGCTCCAGCGAGTACCGGCGCTCACTGAGCAGCACGGCGTGCGCGCGCATGCGCGTGCGCTGGGGGGCGGCGGATTTCATAATCGCCCCCAGTTGCTCGTGTTGTGCGGTGGTTAGGGGCTTCACAAATTTCGTCGGAGTTTTCATACGCGCTATTATACTGTACAACTTGTGCTTACGTGCTTAAGCCGCTTCTCCCAGACAAACCCCGCTCTTGTGGCAGCCTACCCCGATATCAGCCCACCGCATATCCCGGCCCCTCTAGCGCGTAGAACCCTTAGTGCATCGAGAATCAGATTCCTATCTGGAAAACGGGCGGCAAAGCGTCGATAGCCGCCTCCGGCTGCACCGAGCAAACAGGGAGGGGCGAAGCTGTCATCTGGCGGATACGACAGAAGCCTGGGGTCACCTGCGGGAATGCTTCGCCCTTTTCTCTATCTACGATATCGAAGCAGGAGCTAGCCTTCCTTGAGCGGCTATGCAATGACGCGATCGGGTCGGAAAAAAGAGAAAATGTGAAGGCGGCGACCGGATTCGAACCGGTGAATGGAGGTTTTGCAGACCTCTCCCTTAGCCACTTGGGTACGCCGCCGTGGTCTTGCACCTTATCCTGTCTTACCTGTTCATTTCAACACCCTCCACCTCAACGACTCACAAGGTTGGCAGGACAGGCGTGCCGGTGTACAGTGACCCCGGCTACTGCTTGCCAAAGGAGGGGAAGCCATGCCGGCATTGGATCAGGTGTGTATCCTTGACCTCACCCACTTTGAGGCCGGACCATCGTGTACAGAACTCCTGGCCTTTTTGGGGGCAGACGTTATCAAAGTCGAGCCGCCGCACATCGGCGAATCAGGTCGGGCGATCTTCGCCGACACCCCGGGCCTCGACTCCTATTTCTTCGTTTTGCTCAACGCCAACAAGCGCAGCATCTCGCTCAACCTCAAGAGCGAGCAGGGCCGAGAACTCTTCCGCTCACTCGTCACCCACGTCGATGTAGTGATCGAAAATTTTTCCTTGGGTACGATGGAAAAGTTGGGAATCGGCTACAAAGTTCTCCGAGAAGTGAATCCTCGGCTCATCTACGCTACGATCAAAGGGTTTGGTACTTACGGTCCTTGGAGCGCCTACAAGAGTTTTAACGCGGTCGCGCAGGCGGCTGGCGGTGCATTCAGCATCACCGGCCTGCCTGATGGTCCTCCGCTGAAACCAGGGCCGACTATCGGAGATACAGGCACGGGCATCCATTGCGCCGTGGGCATCCTGGCGGCATTGCTGCAACGCGCCAAGACCGGCCAGGGACAGCACGTGGAAGTATCCATGCAAGATGCGATGATCAACTATGTGCGCGTGCCGATGCGACACCATTTACACACCAACACGGTCGTCAAGCGCGCCGGTAATCGCTTGAGTCACCTCGCGCCCACCGATACCTACCGCTGTCATCCTGGTGGTCCCAACGATTACGTCTATCTCATGGCGACCACGCGTGAGATGTGGGACAGCCTGCTACGAGTGATCGGTCAGGAAGGTCTCATTGGTGATCCTCGCTATACCGAGCAGCTAGAGCGGAACAAGCGCTTCGACGAGGTTCATGCCTTCATCCAGGCATGGACGGAGACGCACGACAAACTGACGGTCATGAAAAAGCTGGGAGAAGTCGGGGTGCCGTGCGGCGCAGTCTTTGATTCACAGGATATTTTGACCGATCCGCATCTACATGAACGGGGGATGGTTGTCACTATCGAACATCCCACTCGCGGGACGATCACCATGCCGGGCTGTCCCGTACAATTGACCGACTCACCGGTTGAGGCCAGACCCGCACCGCTGCTGGGTGAACACAATGAAGAGGTGTACCGCACGTTACTCGGACTCTCGGCAGATACGCTCAAGAAACTAGCAGAAGAGGGCATTATCTAGCTTCGCGTCAGGCAGACATAAGGGAGGACACCCATGCACTATCGCACGTTAGGCCGGACGGGCTTACGCGTATCTGATATCGGCTTCGGCGCCATGACGATCGGCGGGGAGATTTTTGGTGCAACCGATGACCAGGAATCCTTACGCGCACTTCACCGAGCCATTGATTTGGGGATGAACTTCATCGACACCGCTGACGCCTATGGCCGCGGCCACAGTGAAGAACTCATCGCCCAAGTTCTCAAGACACGCCGTAAAGAAGTGGTTCTGGCCACTAAGGGCGGCAACCAGTTCACCGTCCGCCAGGGGTTACGCAATTTTGACCCGGACTACATTACCTCCGCCCTGGAGGCCAGCCTCAAACGCTTGCAGATTGAGACCATCGACCTCTATCAATTGCATAATCCCTCTCAGGAAGTGATGCGGCGCGGCGAGATCTTTGCGCGGCTGGATCGGTTCAAACAGGACGGCAAGATTCGTTTTTACGGTGTCTCGCTGGAGAAGACCGAAGATGGCCTCGTGGCCATCGAGACGGGCAAGCCGGACACGCTCCAAGTTGTCTACAACATCCTGCATCAGGACCCGGAGGAGCAACTGTTTCCGCTCGCACAGCAGGACAACATTGCCATCATCGCCCGTGTTCCTCTGGAACGAGGAGTCCTCTCGGGCCGGTTCAAGAGCACGGCCGAATTTGCCCAGAAGGATTGGCGTAGAGGGGTGTTTCCCGAGGAGGGGCTAGCACAAACACACGCCGCGGTGGAGAAACTAGGATTCCTCGTGAAGGGCGAGGTGCCGAATCTCGCTCAGGCGGCGCTGCGCTTTGTCTTGAGCAATCCTGTCGTTTCGACGGTGATTCCAGGGATTCGTACGGTCCAGCAAGCTGAGACCAACATTGCCGTCAGCGGCAAAACGCTCCCGGCGGAGGAAATCGCGAAACTGTGGGAACTCTATCGCAGCGAGTTTCGCCACCTCCCCTTTCACTAGAGGCGGCCCGAGATCAACGGACCGCTACAAGCTCCTATTTCCACGCGCGGCGGAATTCGCACTGTGGTAACACCTGCTGCAGGGCGTCTACACCGCCAACGCTGACCAGAGTGCTGCGCAGATTGAGCACCCGCAGCCCGGCCAAGCCCTGAAGGTGGATGAGGCCCGCGTCGCTCACCTGAGTGTCGTAGAGCCAGAGCACGCGCAGGCCGGTCAGACCGCGAATGTGCGCGAGTCCAGCGTTGTTGACGCGTGTGCCGGAGAGTTGCAGATACTGCAAGTCGTCTGATTGCAATGCAGCCAGAGGAGAGAGGTCGGTCGATGCCTGCGGAGTCACGTTTAGGCGCAATTCCTTGCCTCCCGGTACGACAACGACACCACGCGCGTCGCCTAATGGCTCCCAAAAAGCATACCCCTCGGGGTCACGGTCTCGTGCCCAAAGCGCGCCCAGCGAGTGACTAGCCGGGAAACGCACCTGCCGCGGCGGTAAGGCGTTCATGGCCTCCTGCCCACGCGCACGGGAAGACACTCCACGACCGAGAATGAATCTTTGTCTGTCGCTCATGCCTGATCTCTTCCTCTCCTCAATCCGAACCGCCACCTTATCGTGCTGCCGACTCAAGTCAACCTGAGAATGGGGTGACGTGTCCCCTCTACCCCAGCCCTTCTCTCCTCGACTCTCCTCACACGATCAGGTACGTTGCCGCTAGCGTCGGCGAGAAGAGGAGGCATTGTGACACACAAACCGGCGGTAAGTTTGGCGGCGATGCCGAAGCGGCGGCAAGCGACACTCGAACTGGCCCATCGGCTCGAACACGAGGGCTTCTCGGGTATTTACTGTACCAGCGTTAGCGATGGCATGGGAATGTGTGAAGCCCTTGCTTTCGTCACCCATGAGATTCCCTTCGGTACCAGTATTGCCAATATCTACACCCGGCACCCGTTCGATTATGCCCAGAGCGCAGCGTTCATCCACGAAATATCAAATGGCCGTTTCCGCTTCGGCATCGGCGTCAGTCACGGTCCCATGCACCAACGCCTGGGGTTGCAGGTAGGGAAGCCCCTCGGCGACATCCGCAAGTTTGTCCACGATCTCGACACCGCAGCGCCGCAGGCAGGACCGCTGCCGCCAATTGTGTTGGCGACGTTGCGCAAGCCGATGGTTAAACTCGCCGGCGAAATCGCCCAGGGCGCGGTCTGGGCCAACGCCGCCTGCTCCCACATGCCGGAATCGCTGCAAGCACTCCCGCCGGAAAAACGGCAAGACAAGAATTTCGTCATCGCCAATATGGTCCCGACCTGTATCGCCGAGGATAAGGCAACCGCCGCTGCCGTCCATCGACGCACGCTGGCGAATTACGTGCGTCTGCCCAATTATCAACAGTATTGGATCGAAGCTGGATTCGAGGAGGAAATGCGCGCGATCCAGCAGGCTATCGCCAGGAAAGAGGACGACAAAATCCCCCAACTCCTGTCCGACCGTTGGCTGCAACAAGTCACGCTGTATGGCACCGCCGCCGATGTACGCGAAGGGATCGCGGCCTGGTACGATGCCGGTGTAAACACGCTGATTCTCGTGCCTTCGTCGGCGCACGGCAACCAAATGGTGGCCTTCGAGGAAATCATCGCCGCATTTCATTAGTTTCCACTCCTCACGATGAGGGAGTTTCCGCTTTTCCGTCCGTCTGGTATGATGTGAGTAGAGCGTATTCCGCTTCGCTTCCATAACCATAGAACGTCACGATGATCGAACGCTACACCCGCCCGGCCATAGGCTGGATCTGGACCGAGGAAAACAAGCTGGCCAAGTGGCTAGAGGTTGAACTCCTCGCCTGCGAAGCCCTGGCCGAACGCGGCGAGGTGCCACGGGAAGCCGTGGTCCGCCTACGGCAGCGGGCCCGAGTCAATGTGGTCCGCATGCAGGAGATCGAAGCCCAGACCAAGCACGACGTGATCGCTTTTGTCTCCTCCGTGGCCGAAACGGTCGGAGAAGAGGGACGCTACCTCCATCTCGGCCTCACCTCCTCGGATGTCATCGACACCGGCTTTGCCGTACAACTGTGCGAAGCCAGCGACCTGCTCCTCACTGACCTCGATGCATTGCTCAGTGTCCTGAAGCGGCTGGCGCAAACATATAAGCACACACTCATGATCGGCCGCACCCATGGCGTGCACGCTGAGCCTATTACTTTTGGCCTCAAAGCCGCGCACTGGTACGCGGAGATGACGCGTAACCATGCACGGCTAGTCCAGGCCCGGCAAGAAATTGCCTTCGGCAAGATCTCCGGGGCGGTCGGCACTTTCGCTAACATTGACCCCGAAATCGAGGCTTTTGTCTGCACCCGCCTCGGGCTCAATCCTGAACCCGTCTCCACGCAGATCGTGCCGCGTGACCGTCATGCCGTCTTCTTTTCCACCCTGGCGGTGATCGGCAGTTCGCTGGAACGCATCGCCACTGAGGTCCGCCACTTGCAGCGTACCGAAGTGCTGGAAGTCGAAGAGCCATTTACCCCCGGGCAGAAGGGCTCCTCAGCGATGCCGCATAAACGCAACCCCTGGCAATTGGAAAATGTGTGCGGTATGGCCCGGCTGCTGCGCGGCTACGCGCTCACCGCCTTCGAGAACGTGCCGCTGTGGCACGAGCGCGATATCAGCCATTCCTCGGCCGAGCGCGTGATCGGTCCGGACGCAACCATTGCTCTCGACTTCATGCTAGCGCGTCTCACCGGTATCCTCGATCAACTGGTAGTGCACCCCGAACACATGCGGAAGAACATGGAGACTCTGGGCGAGGCTATCTACTCGGAACACCTGCTCCTGGCTCTGGTGCGCAAAGGCATTTCACGTGACGAAGCCTATCGCTGGGTGCAACGCAACGCCATGCGCGTGTGGGAAAACGGCGCATCGTTCGCCGCCGAGGTGCGGCGCGACCCGGATATTATCCGCCTGTTGAGCCCGGCCGAGATCGACCAACTCTTCGACGCCCAGCATGCCCTGAGGCATACGGATACGATCATACAACGCGTGCTGAACGAGTAGGAGAGTGGAGAAAAAAGCGGTTCATGCTTCGACAGGCTCAGCATGAACGGGAAATCTCTGCTATATTTATAGCCTCTCCGTTCGCCCTGAGCTTGTCGAAGGGTGAACGGGCACCTGTGTAGTTTGCTGAGTAATTATGTTGGCTAAAGTCTACGTCACTCCCAAGAAAGCTATTCTTGATCCCCAGGGAAAAGCGATCGCCCACTCCCTGCATGCGCTCGACTACGCCGAGGTCACCGAGGTGCGCATGGGCAAGTATCTGGAAGTGCGCTTGAGCGGACTGTCGCGGGCGCAGGCTGAGCAGCGCGTTGAAGAGATGTGTCGCCGCCTGTTGGCCAACTTGGTGATTGAAGACTTCCGCTTCGAGATTGTGGAGGAGTAAAACGCAGTGAAGTGGGGTGTGGTGACTTTCCCTGGTTCGAACGATGATCGCGACGCACTCTATTGTCTGGAAACCGTGCTGGGACAGCAAACTGTTTCTCTCTGGCATAAAGACCGCGACCTCAAAGGTGTGGAGGCGGTCGTGCTCCCTGGCGGGTTTTCTTATGGGGATTACCTGCGCTGTGGGGCGATCGCTCGGTTCTCGCCGGTCATGCAGAGCGTGATTAAGTTCGCCGAAGCAGGCGGCCCGGTGATCGGCATATGCAACGGGTTTCAGAGCCTGTGCGAAGCCGGCCTGCTACCCGGCGCGCTGGTCCGCAACCACTCGCTCTCGTTCATCTGCCAGTGGGTGCGAATCAAAGTGGAAACCACGCGCACGGCTTTCACCACAATTTGCCGCGAAGGAGAAATCCTCCGCATTCCCATCAAGCATGGCGAAGGCTGCTACGTGGCTGACGAATCAACCCTCAAGATGCTGGAAGATAAGGGACAGATCGTCTTTCGCTACGTGAACGAAGTTGGCGAGGTGACCGAGGCGGCCAATCCGAACGGGGCGCTACACAACATCGCCGGTGTGACCAACGCCCGCGGCAACGTCGTCGGTCTCATGCCGCATCCTGAACATGCGGTGGAGTCGCTGCTCGGCGGCGAGGACGGTCGCAAGCTTTTCTGTTCGGTGTTTGCACGTTAACATCATGCCACGCACTATCGCGATAACGCTCCAAGTCGCGCAGGATCATGGCCTCACTACTGATGAGTATCATCGGATCTTGCGGACTCTCGGCCGCACTCCGACTTTTGAAGAACTCGGCGTCTTCTCGGTGATGTGGTCCGAGCATTGCAGCTACAAAAGCTCGCGCCGTTTCCTGCGCCAGCTTCCCACCACTGGCCCGGAGATCTTGCAGGGGCCGGGGGAGAACGCCGGTATCGTCGATGTTGGAGACGGGCTCGCGGTGGTGTTCAAAATCGAAAGCCACAACCATCCTTCATTCATCGAGCCGTATCACGGTGCGGCCACCGGCGTGGGCGGTATCTTGCGTGACGTGTTCACCATGGGCGCTCGGCCCATCGCCTCACTGAACTCCCTACGCTTCGGCGCCATCGACCATCCCCGCACGCCGTACCTGGTCAAAGGTGTGGTCGCGGGTATTGGCGGGTACGGCAACTCGGTCGGGGTCCCAACCGTCGGCGGAGAGGTGTATTTCGACACCGGTTACAACGGCAACATTCTGGTGAACGCGTTCACTCTGGGAGTCGTGCGCACGGACCGCATCTTCCGTGCGTGTGCGACAGGGGTTGGCAATCCGGTGATCTATGTCGGCTCGCGCACGGGCCGTGATGGCATCCACGGCGCGAGCCTCCTTGCCTCACGTGAGTTCGATGCGCGCTCGGAGGAGTTGCGCCCGGCGGTACAAGTGGGTGACCCGTTCACCGAAAATCTGCTGATCGAAGCCTGCCTCGAACTCATGCAGCGCGACCTGATTGTTGCCATCCAGGATATGGGTGCAGCCGGGCTCACTAGTTCCTCGGTCGAAATGGCCGGCCGTGGGGGCACGGGCTTGCTGCTCAACCTTGACGTGGTGCCAACACGAGAGGAAGGCATCTCGCCTTACGAACTCTTGCTCTCCGAGTCGCAAGAACGGATGCTGATCGTCGCCAAGGCCGGCTGCGCAGACGAAGTCCGGGCGATCTTTGCGCGTTGGGATTTGCAAGCCGAAGTCGTCGGGCAGGTGACCGACGATGGACTTTTCCGTGCTTGTTGGCAGGGCGAAGAGGTCGTGCGCATCCCGGTCACTGCCCTGACGGATGACGCGCCGGTCTATGAACGGCCCGCCGCGCAACCGGCGGATTTTCGCGAACGGCAACACCTCGACTTGAGGACTGTGCCGTTGCCGGCTGACTATGGACACGTGTTGCTCCGTCTGCTGACTTCGCCGAACCTGGCAAGCAAGGAGTGGGTGTACCGCCAATATGATTCATTTGTGTGCGGCAACACCGTGGTTCAGCCTGGTTCCGATGCGGCCATCATACGGCTCAAGGACACGCCTAAAGGGATTGGACTGACGGTCGATTGCAACAGCCGCTACTGCCTGCTCGATCCTTACCGTGGTGCCCAGATCGCCGTAGCTGAAGGCGCGCGCAATCTGGCGGTAAGCGGCGCCCGTCCGGTGGCGCTCTCTGATTGCCTGAATTTCGGCAACCCGGAAAAGCCGGAAGTGATGTGGCAATTCCAACATGCTATTGCCGGCATGCGCGATGCCTGCCTGGCCTTAGGATTGGCTGTGGTCAGCGGCAACGTCAGCTTCTACAACGAGACTGAAGGGAAGGCGATTCCTCCCACGCCCACGGTGGCGACCGTAGGCATTCTCGCCGATGTCACACAACATGTGACTCAATGGTTCAAGCACGCGGGCGACCTCGTCGTTCTCCTGGGAGAGACGCGCGAAGAGTTAGGAGCCAGCGAATACCTGTCTTTGCTCCACGGCCGAGTGGCGGGTGCACCGCCGGCGCTGGATCTGGAACGGGAGAAATGCCTGCAAGAGCTTTGTCTGACCGCCGCGCGCGAGCGGTTGTTCTCTTCGGCGCATGATGTAGCCGAGGGCGGTCTTGCTGTGGCATTAGCCGAGGCGTGCATCACACGGCCGGAGGGAGCGATCGGCGCACGTATCACCCTCACTGGAGATTTGCGACCGGATGCTCTATTATTCGGCGAGAGCCAATCACGGGCGCTGGTGTCCCTGCCGCAAGCCGCACTCCCGCGCCTCCAGGAACTGGCCCGAGCGGCTAATCTTCCGTTGACGGTCTTGGGCGAGGTCGGTGGGACTGATCTCGATATCGCGGGATATCTGCGGTTCCCAGTAGAAATGTTACAACGCGAATGGCGCACTGCTTTGGCGCAACAACTCAATGCGTAATGGGCTGGAAGTTACAGGGCATGGGGAACAGGGAAGAAGAACAACCTGGAACTTGAAACCTGAAACTTGGAACCTAAGTGACAGGAGGCATCGTGTCGCACAAGCAGGCAGACGAGGTGTTCGATCGCTTCCACGAGGAGTGCGGGGTGGTGGGCATCTACGGCCATCCCGAGGCTGCTAATCTCGCCTATTTGTCCCTGTATGCGCTTCAGCACCGGGGTCAGGAGTCGGCAGGTATCGTGTCGTCGAACGGCCAGACCCTGCTAGCCTATCGCGGGATGGGATTGGTGGCCGACATTTTCGACGAGAAAATCATCCGCCGCCTGGAAGGATCGAGCGCGGTCGGCCACAACCGTTATTCCACCGCCGGTTCGACGATCCTGAAGAACAGCCAGCCGCTGGTCGTGAAATACAACTACGGCTCCCTGGCCGTGGCCCACAACGGCAATCTCGTCAACGCGGAAGAGTTGCGTACTCGCCTGGAGGCACACGGCTCAATCTTCCAGTCCACCGTAGACACCGAGGTGATCCTCCATCTCATCGCCGCCTCGCGCGGCGCAACCCTGGTCGAGCGCATTACCGAGGCGCTGTGGCAGGTGCGTGGCGCCTATTCGCTCGTCTTTCTCAGCGAGGACGAAATGGTGGCGGTGCGCGACCCCTATGGATTCCGGCCGCTGGTCCTGGGCCGGATGAAAGAAGGGGGCAAAGAAGTGCACGTCGTGGCTTCGGAAACGTGTGCTCTGGATCTCATCGGCGCGACCTATGAGCGCGAGGTGGAGCCTGGAGAGGTTTTGTCGTTCACTCATCAGGGGATGACTTCGCATTCACCGTTTCCCCATGAACCTCTCTCCCGCTGTGTGTTCGAGCACATTTATTTCTCCCGGCCCGACAGCTTGGTTTATGGCCGCAGCGTCTATCAGACACGCAAAGAGTTCGGCCGGCAACTTGCCCGTGAAGCGTCAGTGGAAGCCGATATCGTCATTCCGGTACCCGATTCCGGCGTGCCGGCAGCCTTGGGGTATGCCGAGGAAGCCCGGCTGCCGTTTGAGATGGGGCTGATTCGCAATCACTACGTCGGGCGCACGTTCATCGAGCCGCGCGAATCCATCCGTCACTTCGGCGTCAAGGTCAAATTGAACGCGCAAGCTGAAGTGTTGCGCGGCAAACGAGTAGTAGTGGTGGACGATTCGATCGTGCGCGGCACCACCAGTCGCAAGATCGTCAAAATGATCCGCTCAGCCGGTGCGCGTGCCGTGCACCTGCGTATCAGTTCCCCGCCCACCATCGGCCCGTGCTTTTACGGTGTGGACACACCGACCCGGCGAGAACTGATCGCGTACTCGCATTCCATCGACGAGATCCGCCGCTATGTGACCGCCGACAGTCTGGCCTATCTGAGCGAGACGGGCATGTACGCGGCGCTCAAAGAAAAACTGGGCGGGTTCTGCGACGCCTGCTTCACTGCCCGTTATCCTGTGCCTCTGGGCGAGCGCCCGCGCGGCAGTCAGCTTCCACTGTTTGGAGAGATTGA
>JBGPOI010000026.1:0-20528 GCA_041487975.1 Binatia bacterium
ACCCACCCTACTCTCACCACAACTCGCGCACGTGTAGTACGAACCCCGGTAAAACAGGATCGCCGCTCACCGTGGGCGGATCGTCTAATTCATCAACAAGCTGACCTGGACGATAGACGTAGACGCGCTTTTCTAAGGGATCAATGAGCCAGCCGAGCCGTGCTCCGTTATCAACGTACTCCTGCATCTTTTCTTGTAGATCTGCCAGCCGGTCGGTCGGTGAGCGCAACTCCACAACGAAGTCAGGACAGAGCAGTCCGAACCCCGCTCGTTCCTTGGCAGGAAGGGCATCCCACTGCTCCCGCCGCACCCAGGAGGCATCTGGCGAGCGTTTAGCGCCGTTGGGAAGCGTAAAGAGCGTCGAGGAATCGAAGGCAATACCCGTCCCATCCGTCTCAGTCCAGGTATCTAGGCGACGGGTGAGCCTGCTGTTGCGTCGTCCAGTATCTATTCCTGTCGGAGGCATAATCACCAACTCCCCTTGCGCAGTCAGTTCGATGCGGAGATCGGGGTTCTCCTGACACAAGCGGACAAACTGCTCCTCTGTCAATTTGGTCGCTTGCAGGTTCAGTTTAAACGGCACACTAAGAGCTTCTGGAGAAATAATCTGGGACATATGCGGCTCCTGATCCCACTTCCAGCCTAGATCTGCAGGGGCAACCTTTCAAGAACCTAAACCCTGGCCAGTGGCGCAGGCAGCCCAGCAATATCAACACGCGTGCGGAAGATCGTGCCCTTACGCTCAGGATCGTCTGTATTGTCAGCAGTCACGATGTAGAGATCACGTCGGTCTTTCCCACCAAAGCACAAGCTAGTCACCGCCTTGGCCGGCACGTCGATCTTGCGCTCCAATTTCCCATCCGACGTGTAGCGCGCCGCGCAGCCGCCGTTGTAAATCGCCACCCAGATCGCGCCGGCTTCATCAACGGCAAGTCCATCAGGTCCGCCAACAGTAATGGCAATAGAGCGCCGGTTGCTGCATGATCCGTCCGGCGCCACATCATGCACGATCAGGTGTTGGGCGGCGCTGTCGGCATGGTACAGCAAGCGTCCATCCGGCGAGAAGCCGATGCCATTGGTCAGCCCTACATCCCCGTAGAGCTGCACCACTTTCCCTTCTGCATCGATCCGCCACAGTTCGCCAGGGACACGGGTGCCGGGCTTGAACGGGTCCGACCGCAGCGAACCAACATAGACTCGGCCGGCACTGTCAGTGAAAAGGTCATTGAAGCCGGGAATGTCATCCCGTTGAAAGAGGATGCGAGTCTCGCCGCCTTTGACGTGACACACGTTCTTGCCAGAGATGACAACACCACCGTTGGCATGCAAGGCAATGCCGCCAACCCCTCGCCTACGAGGGACGACAGTTGTGAGGGTTCCATCAGGGGAACGGCGGTAGACTCCACCATTGGTGACATCGCTGAAGAAGAGATTGTCCGCCGCATCAACACGAGGGCCTTCCAGCAAGCCGTAGCCGGAAGCGAGAGTTTCGAGCATTGAGGGTCTCCTTTACCTCTCACCGTGTGTTCGTGCTTCGACAAGCTCAGCACGAACGGTTTGCCAACAGCGTCTCGCCCACCCACCTGTTCACCCTGAGCCTGTCGAAGGGTGACGGAGGAACGTCACATTGTCCATTCCGCATTCTGCAATCCGCATTCCGCAATCAATTCAACCCGTACACCTTGGCCACACTATCGCCGAGCAGATTCTTGCGAGCGGTCTCCGACAGTGGCGTCACCAGATTATCCAGGGCTTCGAGGTAGTTCCCCGGGTGATCGAAATGGGGGAAATCGGTGGCCCAGAAGAATTTATCGTTCCCGACGTGTTCGACGATACAGGCTAGGGCCTTTTCATCGGGATCGCCCGAGATCCAGCACTGCCGTTTGAAGTAGAAACTCGGCTTCTCTTTCAGCGGCACGCTTTTGCCTAGCGCCGTCTCATAGGTCGTGTCCATACGGTCGAGCGCGGCACCGACCCAGCCTGCTCCGGATTCCAGCAACACGACTTTGACTTCAGGGAAGCGATCGAAGAGCCCGTACTGGAAGAGAACGAAGAGCGCCTGCTGCGGTCCCTGTCCGCCTAGCACATTGTGATACCAATCGGCCCATTTCATGTCCTTGAAGCGTTGATATACACGCTTGGCCGGGTGTTCGGCCATGGGATGAATGCCCACTGGCACCCCTAGTTCCTGTGCTTTGGCCCAGAAGGGATCGTGATCGGGATGCGCATGCGCTTTCATAGTGAGCGTGAACGGCGCGACAAATGCGCCTCTGCAACCTTCCTGTACCGATCGCTCCAGTTCTTTGGCTGCTGCTTGCCCGTCCGCCAGCGAAATATGGGCGATCGGGATCAAACGGTCTTTGTAGTCAGAGCAGAAATCGACGATCCAGCGGTTGTACGCTTTGGCATAGGCCAACGATAACTCAGGATCTTCAGTCTCACACTCCCAGGTCAGGCCAATGCTGGGATAGAGAATGGTCGCGCGCAGCCCTTCACGGTCGAGTAGCTCCACCCGTTCCTTTGCGATCATCGAGCCAAACGGCGCCGCCTCAACGTAGGTCTTTTCCTTCATGTTGGCGATAATTTCATCCTGATTGCGACCCATACCACCGAGCAGGGTAAACGCTTTGATATTGAAAAATTTCGACGGGTGTCCTTCAATCTCCAGATACTCTTGGCCTTCACTATTAAGTCGGACACGAATCGCCCGGTTACGGAATTGGGGATCGATATACTTTTCCCAGGTGTCGGGCGGTTCCAGGATATGGCCGTCGGCATCGATGATGTTGTTGTAGTGCAGATGGGGGAACGTGGTCATGTGTATGCTCCTTGTTTCATTTCTCTTTACTGAAGTGCATCAGTACTTTCCACCGAGCTTCGTGTGATCTCAACCGGCCACCTTCCCAGGCGTCACCTTGAGCACGACGCATTGCCAGCGATGAATTAGGCATCGAGTCCGTACACCCGAGTGACGTTCTCTCCCAAAATACCGCGCCGAGCCTGCTCCGAAAGTGGTGCGACCAGTTGTTCCAACGCTTGGATGTAACCCTGCGTGTGATCATCGTGCGGATAGTCAGTCGCCCAGAAGGGATCATGGTCAGGGTGCGCATGCGCTTTATCGGTAATGGTGTACGGGGCCACGAAGACGCCTTTGCAACCGTCTTGCACAGCTCGTTCGACTTCCTGCGCGGCGGCGTGTCCGTCCCCGAGGGCGATATGGGCAATCGGCACTAGGCGCCCGTTGGAGTTGGAACAGAAGTCCACTACCCAACGGTTGTAGGCCCTGCAGTACGCCATCGCCAGCTCAGGGTCGGGAACCTCCACTTCCCATTCGAGCGACAGGGTCGGATAGATGATTGCCTTCTCCAGCCCTTCATAATCGAGGAGTCGCAATCGCTCTTGCGGATCATTCCCACCGAAGGGAATGCTCTCACTGTAGGGGACTTTGGCGCGCGCGGCGCGCTCCTCAAAGTCTAGCCCCATACCGCGACCGCGACTGAGGATCTCCGCATTGAAATAGCGCGACGGTTTGCCGGCGATATATAGGCGATCGCTCCCATCTGGATCCTTACCGATCCGGATGGCCCGGTCACGAAACTGTGGGTCAATGTATTTCTCCCAGAGGTCGGCTGGCTCGTTGATATGTCCATCAGCATCGATCACGCCCTCGTAAGAGGTGCGTGTCGTCTTGGGCATCATAACGGGACTCCTTCTTTTTGGATGGGTGAGTCTGTATTTTGAACTTTAGAGTTTTGTATACCAGTCTTGGGCTGTCAAGAGGAAGGGCAGGCTTGCGCTCCTCTTCCCTGACGGAGTATAGAACCGAGGAGGGCAGCACAAAGGCTTTTGTCTGGAGGAGGACCATTATGGCTTTCAATCCCAAACACTGGAGTTATAACATCACTGATGGCCGCGACCGAGCTCCAGCCCGGTCCATGCTCAAGGGTATTGGCTTCACTGACGAAGACCTGGCGAGGCCACTCGTCGGCGTCGCCCATACCTGGATCGAGACCATGCCATGCAACTTCAATCAACGTCGCCTGGCGCAGAAAGTCAAAGAAGGGGTGCGTGCGGCCGGAGGGACGCCGATGGAGATCAACACCATCTCCATCAGCGACGGGGTCACTATGGGCACCGAAGGCATGAAAGCCTCGCTGATCAGCCGCGAGGTGATCGCCGACTCGATCGAGTTGTGCGGACGCGGTTATATGTTCGATGCCATGGTGGTCGTCGTGGGGTGTGACAAGACCATCCCTGCTGCGGCTATGGCACTCTCCCGGCTCAACGTTCCCGGTCTCATCCTCTACGGTGGCTCGATCGCCCCTGGGCGCTTCCAGGGCCGCGATGTGACCATTCAGGACGTATTCGAGGCCGTGGGCGCGAACGCGGCTGGACGCATGACCGACGCCGAACTCAAACAAGTCGAAGATGCTGCCTGCCCGGGAGCTGGCGCTTGTGGCGGCCAATATACCGCTAACACCATGGCGACGGTCATGGAGTTCATCGGCCTCTCGCCAATGGGAACAGCGAGTGTCCCCGCCTCTGACCCGCGCAAGGACGAAGTCGCCATCCGCTGCGGGAAACTGGTCATGGACCTGTTGCGCAGCAATGTCCGCCCCAGGGACATCTTGACCCGTAAAGCCTTTGAGAATGCCATCGCGTCCGTCGCCGCGACCGGGGGCTCGACGAACGCGGTCCTTCACCTGCTCGCTCTCGCGCGCGAGATTGGGCTCCCGCTCACGATTGACGATTTCGACACCGTTAGTAACCGCACCCCTTTGATTGCCGACCTCAAGCCAGGAGGCCGGTACGTGGCCGTGGACGTGGACCGGGCCGGAGGGATCCAACTGATCGCGCAGCGTCTAGTGCAGGGCGGGTTGATTGACGGAGAACAACTGACGACAAGTGGCCTCACGCTTGCGGCGGAAGCGGCCAAAGCGGTCGAAACGCCGGGTCAGGACGTTATCCGCCCCCTGGTCAACCCGCTCAAATCAACCGGTGGTCTGGTAATCTTGAAAGGTAATCTGTCACCGGAGGGCTGTGTGGTAAAGATGGCGGGGCATGAGCGCCTCTACCAACGCGGCCCGGCGCGGGTATTTGACTGCGAAGAGGACGCGATGGCCGCAGTCACGCGACGTGAGATCAAGGCTGGCGACGTGATGGTGATCCGTTACGAAGGACCGCGAGGCGGCCCAGGCATGCGTGAGATGCTGGGAGTGACCGCGGCCCTGGTCGGAGAAGGGTTAGGTGAGACCGTCGCGCTCCTGACCGATGGTCGCTTCAGTGGAGCGACTAGAGGCTTGATGGCCGGGCACGTCGCCCCAGAAGCAGCCGTTGGTGGGCCGGTCGCTGCGGTACGCGAAGGTGACATGATCGTGTTTGACATCAACGCCCGGCGTCTGGATGTCGACCTAACCGACGCGCAGATCAAAGAGCGACTGGCGAGTTGGCAAGCACCGGCTCCGCACTACACCACGGGTGTGTTCGCCAAGTATGCGGCTCTGGTGTCCTCCGCGTCCGAAGGCGCCATTACTACAGTGAAGCTCTAAAAGGGGCAATTAGCCGTCAGCTTTATGGAAGAGAAAAGGAAGACAAAAGAAGAAGTCGCCCTCTCCCTTTTCGCCACTTCCCCCGTCCAACCCTTGGACGGGTGCACTATAAAGCGAAGAGATTAACCCTAACCGCGCGTTAGCAGAAATGACGCGCACCGGAGGTGTCCAATGAGTGCAGAAGCAAACAAGAAGATTGTTCTGGGTTTCTTCGAAAACCTTTCCGCTGGCAAGGTCGACGATGCTCTGGCGCTGATGGCCGATACTGGAACCTGGTGGGTAGCCGGGAAATTTGATCTCGCCGGCACGAAGACCAAGGCTCAGTTCGCGGAACTGTTCAAGGGACTAGTCGGGTCCATGCCGAAGGGCCTCCGCATCACTCCGAAAGGCATCACTGCGGAAGGTGACCGGGTAGCAGTAGAAGCCGAAGGGTACGGGGAAGTGAACAATGGCAAAGTCTACAACAACCTGTACCACTTCCTCGTCGAGGTGCGTGACGGGAAGATTCAGGCAGTGCGCGAGTACATGGATACCCTCCATGTCAAAGATGTGTTCTTGAGCTAGTCGTAGGGGCACGGCGCGCCGTGCCCTTTTCTATTGAAGAATTTGCCTACGTCCAAATGCCTTCTCCTCCGCAGAACTGGACTGCCTGTTTGCAGAAACGCTCATACGATGACCGACCGGGAATGTGAGGCAAAGACCGCGTTCCGTGCCCTGATTACTGGTAGCTTGGGCTTTAGCGGTCGTCACCTTACAGCTTTCCTTCGCAGCGCCGGCGCTGAGGTAGTTGAGCTTGTACGCCCAGGGCGCCCCTCTGGGCCCACGCCTGGCCACAAGGTCATGGCAGCAGATTTGCGAGATCCCGAAGCCGTCGCCGCAGCGGTTGCTGCGACGTGTCCAACCGTGGTTTTTCATCTGGCAGGGGTGCGGCCGCGAACCGTCGCGGAATTTCCTGAAGCCCTGCAGGTCAACACCTCCGGCACCCTCTTTCTTCTCGAAGCCATCGCCGCGACGGCGCCGCGCGCAACAGTTATTGTGGCGAGTTCAAGCGCAGTCTACGCTCGCCAACCAGCAGGCGTCCAGAGCAGCGAACACCACATGGCGTGTCCAACTACCCTGTACGGGATCAGTAAGGCTGCTCAAGAGTTGGTCGCCCTGCGATATTATGCAACCTACGGTCTTCGCGTAATCATTGCGCGCCCGTTCAATATTTGCGGTCCAGGAGAAGGACGCAATACAGTCGCCGGCGCCATCGCGCATCAAATGGCGGAGATCGAAGCAGGCAAACGACCCGCGGTTCTTCAGGTTGGTAACCTCGAAAGCAGCCGAGATTTTTGCGACGTACGCGACGTCGTTCAGGCCTATTGGCTCCTTGCCCAGCACGGCCGCCCCGGACAGTTGTACAATGTCTGTTCCGGCCAAGTCACAGAGGTTCGTAAGATTCTCGCAACCCTCGTGTCCATGAGTTCAATGAACCTCGAGATCCGCCCTGTCCCAGGACTGTCGCAAGAGCCAGACCTGCCATGCCAAGGAGGAGACAAGAGTCTTCTCACGGCGCATACTGATTGGACTCCCACGATCCCTGTAGAGCGATCGCTTCGGGACTTGCTGCAGCAATGCCGCCTGGCAGCGCTGCACGCGGGAGGGCACAAGAGCGATGTGGGCAGATAAACTGGTTCTGGTGACCGGAGCGGGGGGATTCATCGGAAGCCATCTCACCGAACAGCTGGCCGCGCAAGGTGCGCGCGTGCGCGCGTTTGTGCGCTATAATTCACGCGGCTCGCACGGTTTCCTCGATACGCTCTCTCCCACTCTTGCCCATCGTATCGAGATCAGGCAAGGCGATATCCGCGATCCGGAAGCGGTCCGTCGCGCGGTCCAGGATGTCGAGGTCGTCTTTCATCTCGCAGCCCAGATCTCTATTCCGTACTCCTACGCACATCCTCAAGACGTTGCCGCAACGAACATCTTCGGCGCCCTGCATGTGCTGAATGCCTGTCGTGAGGGCAAAACGGCGCGGATTCTTCTCGCCTCATCCAGCGAAGTGTATGGAACGGCCGTCTACGTTCCCATTGACGAGAGACATCCTCTCCAGGGTCAGTCGCCTTATTCAGCAAGTAAGATCGCTGCGGACATGCTCGCGGAGAGTTTCTTTCGGAGCTACGATCTCCCGGTCACGATTGTCCGTCCCTTTAACACCTACGGCCCTCGTCAATCGGCCCGGGCAGTCATCCCCACGATTATTACTCAGGCGTTAGTAGGCGATCACGTCCTGCTTGGAGACGTCCAACCGATCCGAGACCTGGTTTACGTGGAAGATACCGTCACCGGCTTTATCCGACTGGCAGAGACACCAGAAACAATTGGTGACAGCTTTAACTTGGGGACTGGAGAGGGAACGAGTATCGAAGAAATTGTCCGCAAGGTAGAGCAGTTGCTACAGAAAAAGTTGCGAATTATCTTCGATGCGACTCGTCTCCGACCGCGAAAAAGCGAAGTGATGCGCCTGCTCGCGGATGCAACAAAAGCTCGTCATTGCGGATGGGCTCCAGCCGTCTCCATAGGTGAAGGGCTCGCACGTACAGTGCAATGGATCTCTCAGTCTCTCCATCTGTACCGTCCAGATCAGCACGCCATCTAGTATGACGCCAGGCGCTCATCCCAAAGCGGTCATTCTCGCGGGAGGCCTGGGGACTAGACTCCGTCCGCTCACCGACATCATCCCCAAGCCGATGCTGCCGCTCGGCCAGAAGCCGATCCTTGAACTGCTGCTCGAGCGCCTTCAGGCCTGCGGGGTACAGGAAGCCATCATCGCAACGGGTCATAAGGCAGAAACGATTGAGGCATATTTTCAGGACGGCGCGCGAGTCGGTCTCACTTTGTCATACCATTACGAAACCCATCCTCTGGGCACCGCAGGTCCGCTGGCAATGCTGAGGGATCAACTCACCACCCCATTTCTCGTAGTGAACGGAGACATTGTTACACGTTTAGACTTTGCGGCGCTCTACGATTTCCACCTCGGTCAAGGAGCGATCCTCACCGTGGCCGTCAAGAACTACCACTGGCGTCTCCCGTATGGAATCGTGCAGGTCGATGACGTTCGCTTAGTTGCCATTGAAGAAAAGCCCATGATCTCGCAACTCATCAACGCAGGAATCTATGTCCTCAACCCAGAAGTGCTGTTGCAGATCCCGCAGGGCATCCGCTTGGACATGCCACAGTTCGTAGCAACCCTGGCACAGGAACACCCTGTGACCGTTTACCAATTTGGCGAATTCTGGCTTGATATCGGCGATATCCACGATCTCGAACGGGCGGCAGCAATTGCCTCTGGTTGGGAACGGCATATCGAACCGGAGGATACCCGCATAAGGTTTGCATCGGAAGATCTTGAGTAGCCCCTATATTATGGAGGCGGCGTTGCGCATCGCCCTCGTACTGGAGCGCTTCGACTCTGCCGGCGGTGGCTTAGAGACCTGGACAGAGCAGTTCGCCGCATGGCTCCTACAGAGAGGCTACGAGGTCCACATCGTGGCCTTCGCGGCAGCGACAGCGCTGCCTGTTCACGTGCACCTCTTGCCGTGGTCACGCTCTCTCCTCAAACGCGCAGCCCGCGTGACCGCATGCCTCCGCAACCTTCAGGTCGACCTTGTCCATGACACAGGAACTGGAGAACAGGCGGATATTTTCTACCCGCAAACTGGGGCGCGGCTCGTGAATCTCGAAAAAGACCTCGCCGCTCGACCGCGGCGAGAACGTGGGCGTCTCCTGTTTTCGCCACGTTTCCAATTGTGGCGCTGTGAGCTAAAAACCCTCGAACAACGGCAATTCGCCAATGCAGGTTGTATCGTTGCGGTATCGCAGATGGTAAAAGATCACATCGTCTGTCGTTACCGCGTCCGTACAGACACAATTGAACTGATTCACAATGGTGTTGATACGGCCAAATTCACCCCCCAACCGTTTTCCCCTTTCCGGCGGCAGTGGCGTAAGCGCCTCGGATTAGACGAGGAGGTCTTGTTTCTGCTCGTCGGTCACAATTTTCACCTGAAAGGTGTAGATACGGTCCTGCAGGCAATTCGCCTGCTCCCCGCGCAACCTCCTCTTTTCCACGTGGCGATCGTCGGCAGGGGCGATATTAACCGCTACGCCCACCGTGCGCGACAACTGGGGATCTCCACTTTTGTGAGCTTCCTTGGCTGGGTCGAGCGTGTCGAAGACCTCTATGCGGCGGCCGATGTTTCTCTCCAACCGACCCATTATGACGCGTGCAGCTTGGCGACCTTGGAGGGTCTCGCGAGCGGCCTCCCGGTCATTACGACAAGCGCCAACGGCGCTGCGGAACTTCTCACGCCGGGGGTCCACGGGTTCGTGCTGCCCGACTCGAAGAATCCCTCCATGCTCGCTGGGGCAATGAGACAACTGCTCGACCCGGCGCTCCGTGTTCGCATGTCAAGCGCAGCACGGCAAGTTGCTGCCACCTGTGACATTCGTGAGAACTTTCGCAGCATCGCGCAACTCTACCAGCGCTACCTCACCAAGCAAAACTTGAGCAAACTCCAGAGGAGCCAGCAGAATCAGTAATGCCTCGCCTGCTTGCCATTACACAGAGCACCTTTGATCCGGCCAGTCGTTTCCGCCTTATGCAATTCCTCCCGCACTTTGCTGCGGCAGGCTGGCGCGTCACGCATCGGCCTCTCCGCCCGTCTCTCTACAGGCAACCGTGCTTTATCTCAGGAAGGTTGCACCAGTGGGAGGAACGCGTGGTGAGGACGCTGCGGAAATGCAACAGCCTCCGCTCCTTCGCTCAGACAACGCATTATGACGCGGTGCTGGTGAGCCGAGAGGTACCCCACTTTCATCGCTTTCTCGTGCAGCGCACGAACCGCCTCATCTTCGACTTCGACGACGCAATCTACCTAGGAAGCGCCAAACCAGTGGTAGCAGAGCTGTGCGCGGCCGCAGTCACCGTCGTGGTCGGCAACGAAACTCTCGCGCAAGCGGCGCGACAGTGGAGTTCGCAGGTTGAGGTCATCCCAACCGTTGTGAACCCGTACCAGTACCACTTCAAGCCAGGCGTCTCTTTGCAGAAAACCATCCGCGTCGGCTGGCTAGGCTCACCGTTCTCCATTCGCGAGACGCTAGGTCCGTATATGTCGATGCTTGCGGAGTTTCAACGCGAACTCGGATTCGAGTTCGTTATCATCTCTTCCCGGCCAGAGACCGTTCCGCCCAGCGAGCTTCACTGGCAGTTCGTTGAATGGAGTCCCACTCGCGAGACCGAGATCGCCGAGTTTCTTGACATCGGGATTATGCCGCTCGTCGATACGCCCCTTCAGCAGGCCAAATGCGGCGCGAAGCTTTTGCAGTACATGGCCGCCGGTCTCCCCGCGATCGCGTCTCCCATTGGAGTGAGCCAACAGATCGTCGTGCCGGGCGAGACGGGACTGCTCGCCAGCAACCGCCAAGAATGGCGAGCGGCCCTTCTCTCGCTCATCACGCATCCCGAGCAAAGGCAGCGCATAGGAGAGGCCGCGCGGCGGCGAGTCATTGCTGAGTATTCTCTCGATCGCTGGCTCCCACACTGGCTGTCTCTTCTTACTCGTGCCGCTGGTTTTGCCCCACAGCCGCGTTAACCGGAACCCGCCCGGCGACAATGAACCGTGGAGGAGTGAGCAGCTTCCGCGCTTCCAAAAGCCGCAATCCCTGCATGAAGACCTCACGACACGCTTGTTCACTGAACCGATAGTAATCGCCGGGGAACTCGTGCACCTTCAACGTCGGCGTGCTTGCTAACCACCGCTCAACCACCGCTCTGAGCATGACACCACATACAGGAAGTGACGTCCCTACACGTGCCGCGATACGCCAGAAGCTCTGGAGAGGATCAGCATACCCCGGTACGCCGATCACCATAAGAGCGCCAGGTCTTGCGACCCGACGCATCTCTGTTAGGATCTGCCAAAATTGCCCGTCATGCTCCAAGACCGCATTACACAATACCACATCGAACGACGAGTGTGGAAATTGCAACATGTCTTTTGCATCGCCCTGCAGGATTTGACATCCGCAGAAATCGGTCGCCCCGTTGAGATTGATGCCGATTCTTTTTTGCGCCGAGACCAGCGACGGCAGCATCAGCAATGTGTCCGACGTTGGCGTTGCTCCGACCTCCAGTACGTGGCCGGCTGCACCATGCTTCCTACAAACTTCGTCAAAAGCCTGAAAGACCTTGGCATGCATGGCAAACCTCCAACGCTGCGCTAGTGCAGAACTCGGGCTAACCGTCCTCCTCCAGCCAACATCCCTGGGCATCATCACGGATGCATAAGATTATTTATGGTTTCCCCGTTAGCCGTCTTGCGGGACCGGCTCGCCGCTCTTCCAGCTCCTCTTATCATCTATAATAAATCGCATTCTGGCAGCCGGTTGCTCGCTCGCGTCCTGCGTACGCAGGGCGTTTTTCTTGGCGCCGAGTGCAACGACTCGGAAGATGCACTCCCGATCTTTCCGCTCGTCGAACTCCTTGTCGTTCGTTATTACCCGAACTACCACTTGTTGTGGCCCGCCAGCGCCGCCGCACAGGCAGAGGTCGCTGACACAGCCGCACAGGCATTCGCGCGCCATCTCGTCGGCTACAATCAGCAACAACACCAAGCATGGGGCTGGAAACTCTGCGAAACGCTCTACGCCATGCCGGTTCTTCATTTCCTCTTTCCGCAGGCCAAAGTCGTTCATCTTGTTCGCGACGGTCGTGATGTCGCGTGGTCGAACCACGTCGCCCCGGAACTTCCCTTTTGGCGGAAAGTGTACTTCAATACCGACAAGATCGAACGCCATCGCGGTCTCTGGCTGACCAACCGAGCCTATGAACGACGCCCCTACCTCTACAATGCGCTGCACTGGGTGAATAGCGTGGAAACAGGGCGCGCGTATGGTGCCATGCTGCACGATCGCTATCTGGAAGTCCGCTACGAGGATCTCTGTCACGACTTTCACAAAACCCTCACCAGGCTGCTTGACACACTCGGACTCAAAGCCGACCGCTCAGCAATCACGCAGTTAGCATCCGAGGTTCGCCTCGACTCTGTCGGGAAGTTTCACCACTATCCTCACCGATTGCAACGTCGGGTTTTGCGGATTATCGAGCCAACGCTCCGTTCTTTTGGCTATCCTCTCGAGCCCTCACCGTGGTCGCGGGGCCCTTTCGGTCGTATTCTGGCACGGCTGTCCGGCGCATGATTATGGCACAATCCAAACGAACACTCTGGGTGCGCTGGCGTCATCGCGTTCGCCACTGGCTTGGCCAAGTAGGGGGTCTCTCCTTCCTGCTCTTAGACGCCGTGGTGCTCCTCTGTACTCCTCGTGAAAGCCTGGCACAGACGCGGAAGAAAGCTACCGTTGGCGTACTCAACCTGCACGGCAACGGAGACTTGATACTGTCGATGTTGTGCCTTAACGAACTCCGGCAACTCTATCCGCCCTCTGATTACTACTTCATCCTGCTCTGCGCGGCGAACACGGTCGAGTTGGCAAAAATCATCATCCCAGCCGATGAAATCATTGCTATAGACCGGTACTGGTTCTGTCGTTCGCTGAAGTACCGCGTGTCGATCATCCGGCAGGTAGCGCGGTCGGGCATAGCTATCGCCATCCAACCTACCTACAATCGCTTTGTTACGGTCGAAGATGCCCTCATACGCGCGACCCGGGCTCGCAGCAAAGTTGGTTCCACGGGAGGACCTCTCTACATCAGCAGGTTCGTACGCTTGATATCCGACCGTTGGTATGACCGACTGATTCACGCAGCAGACACCCCGCTGCACGAGTTGGAACGTTACGGCGAATTTCTCTCCGGTCTTGGCGTGTTCCCTCCTCTCGCCCGGCCACAGTTGCCAAGACCGCCCCGCTTTACTCATCAGAGCATCGGCACCCGTGATTACGCCGTGTTCGCCCTGGACGCCTCCAGTTTCATAAAGACCTGGCCACGGGAAAATTTCGCTAAGGTCGCGCACTATCTTTCTCAACGTCTTGGACTGCGTATTGTCCATTGCGAGTCTGGCAATGGAACAGGCAGGACAGAAGAAAAGCTGAGCCGGTCCGATCAAGCAATCATTAACCTGCAGGGCGCCACCTCGATGCAAGATTTCCTCGCTTTGCTTGGAGGGGCACGGATCGTGCTCACCAATGACAGCGCGGCACTGCATTTAGCTACAGCCTTAAATATTCCTACCGTTGCCATCGCTGGTGGAGGATTGCCGGTGCGGTATCACCCCTATCCTGCTGACTATATGCCTACCGTCAAGAACGTGCTTGTCGTGACCAAGGAGATGCCCTGCTTTGGCTGCGGCTGGCTCTGCATTTACCAGACAACCTATGCGACCCCGGCGCCCTGCATCACCGCGGTGTCGGTTTCCCGGGTCGTACGAGCGACGTTGCAACTCCTATCCGTGAAACACGATCGCCCCTTAGCTGATACGAACGCGAACAGCAAAGCTTTCCCGCAGAATCTACCGTAATACGGGTTTCCGCACACAACCGTTATCTGAATTCTTCATTGTGGGTCAGCAGCGCGAAAGACACGCGAATGGGAGGTGCCGGCCTCTCACGAGGAAGCACCGCTGCTCACTCCTCGCTCGACAACGCGCTTGCTACCCAGGAACCTTATGCCTGCGTCATAGCCGACAGCTTCCACGGCCCGCTGCCTGCCGGGCGGGTAAACGTCCAGTACTCCTCAAATTTGCTCGGCTCCAGCTTGCTGCCGCGCACAACCTCGCCGCTCGATTCGTTCACATCGTAGTCCAGACAGTTGGCATAGAAGTACACCGTAGCAAAATCCTGCCCGGTCTCTTGCCACGCTTCGGTGAGTTCGCAGGTGCGCACGGCAATGTTCTCAACGTGGTTGATCTTCCCTGCGCGTTTGAGTTGATCGACGTCGGCTTGCAGTTGGGCGGTCAGTTCGTCGGTGAGCAGTGCGCCCAATGGGCTCAGATCACGCGCCGACCACGCCGCTTGCAAACGGAAGAAGAAATCCATCGCCTGATCGCAAAAACGCGCTTGATCGAACCCCGGATCGAGCACGCGCAGTTGCGCAATCCCCTCAGCTACGTCATGTTGCTGAGCAGAAGGAAGACTCACTACTGGTGCTGGGGCTTCATAACGGTCATAACCACGACCCAGCGGAGGCCCATCTGGATCATCATACCGACTTGACCCAACCGGGCGTTTGGTCAAGAAGCGGTACGCAACATAGCCGATCAACCCCAGCAGCAGGAGGTCGAACAGCCCAGGGCCGCCCCACCCTCCCCCACCTCCATACCCGCCGGAGCCACCAAACCCAAACGAGCGAAACAGCATGCCGCCGAGAAAACCACCAAGTAATCCACCCCCGACGCTCCGCCAGAAGCCGCCACCGCCATAAGGCGATGATTGGGGAAAGGGGGTCGGCCGAGAAAAAGGCTCTTCTCGTCGCTGCGAGTAAGGAGAAGGCGACGCCGAGCCCTGACCAAAACCGTTGCCAGGAGACGGGGTTGAAGGCCGCATGGGCGGCGAAAAACTGCGCGAGCCGCGACTACCCAGCGAACTCCCGCCACCGACGCGGGCCTCGGCGAGTACAGCGAAGCTACAGACTAACAGCGCGGCAACAACGCTGACGCTGAGGCGGCTTGCCCTTTGTTGGCAGCGAACTGCTTTCATCGTAGATCTCCCACGTGCAAAAAAATGCAGGAGCCCGATCACTCCCGTGTTCATTGTGCTCCCTTACTGTGGCACATCAAATCCCCGCGGATATTTATTCGCGCCCTTTTTACCGGAGCCCTTTTTCTTACGGAATAACTGACCTGCAGTTTTATATTCAGCTGCGGATACTTTCTCTACCTTTTCCGCTGCGACTCCACGCGTCAGGACATAAGTGCCGATGGTTTTCTCTTGGACGAACGTGCCGGTGACATGACAGGAGTCGCCTTGCTCGAAGGCCGGTTTCCCCAAGACGAACACAGGCAAGGCGGTGTCATTCGCATCCAATAAATCGAAGGTCGTGTATGGTGAGTCTCCATAACGGGTGACCAGATTCGCCACCTCACCGACTACACTGACTGTCTGTTGATCAAAGGAGTTAGGAGCTTTGCTGATTTCAGCAATCGTGTGCGCGAAGACGACGGCAGGCAGCAACGCCAGGAACAACACTGCGGGCGCTACCCTCCTCTTGTAACCCGGGTGTTGGTATTCCCTCTTTCCTTGCGGAAGAAGGAACCTGCGTTTACAGCTATCTGCCAAGCACATGGAACAGCGCAGCTATCATTGACGACGCCGTCGCGGCCCGAGCGCGCGTCCACTGGAAGATTCTCCACGTTGACAGCTTGGGGGCGCGCAGGCCACTACTGAGGTCGTCAAAGAACGAGTACACGACAGGCGTCACCAGCAGAGTGATCAACAGACACATGGCCTGTCCGCCCACGACAACGGTCGCGAGTGAGGCACGAGAGGCCGCACCGTCACCCTTCCCTAACGCAATCGGCAACATGCCGGCGATAATCGTCAGCGTGGTCATGAGAATCGGCCGCAAGCGGACTCGGTCCGCGGTAAGCTGTGCCTCGTGCCGCGCCATCCCTTTCCCGCGCAGGTAGTTGGTGTAATCGACCTGCAAGATCGCGTTTTTCTTCACCACCCCCATGAGTAGGAAGACGCCGAGCACGCTGTAGATACTCAAGGGATTCCCGGTCAAGATCAAGCTCAGCACCCCAAACGGCAAACTCAGGAACATCGACACCATGATCGTCACCGGATGCAGGAAGCTCTCGAACTGCGCGGCCAGAACAATATAGATGAAAACAATGCTCAGGACGAAGGCGATGGCGAAGTTTTGCAACGCCTCGATCATGATCTTGCCGCGACCCAGGTAGGCAGTAGCGTACTCCGGCCCGAGATTCAAATCCTTGACCATAGCGTTGCCCTGCAGCATCGCCTCACCCAACGCTTTGTCATACAGATTCGCCACGACCGTCACTTGCCGCTCTTGCGCGTAGCGGTCGATCTGGGCCGGGCTTTTGCCTGCCAAGAGGGTGGTGACATTGCTCAGGCGCACGAGTTCCCCGTTCCGGGCCGGCACCATGAGTTCAGCCACAGTAGCCACATCCTTGCGCGACCCAGGCTGTAAACGCAGACGGACATTGTACTGTTCTCCGCCTTCTCGATAAAAGGAGATCCGCTCTCCTCCCACTTGGGTGCGCAGGGCCGAGGCGATGTCCTCGACCCGAACACCGAGATCAGACGCCTTCTTGCGGTCGATTTGTACCTGCACCTCGGGGTGACGCAGGGCTTGACCAGTATCCACATCGACAAACCCAGAGATCGCCGCGAGCCGTTGGATCAACGTGTTGGTGGCTTGATCCAACACATCCAGGTCCGGCCCACGGATGAGCAGATTAAAGGGAGTCTGGCGGAAACCACCGCCTTGGATCGAGCCGAGAATTTGTACGCTCACACGCAGGCCGACGTATTTCTTCAAGAGCACACGTACGGCCTGCATGATGTCCATCTGCGAGCGTTGGCGCATGGAGAGATGTGTCAAGCTGACGTAGATCGACGCATCGGTAACGTTGCTTTGATACTGTCCACGCACGCCGATGGCGGTAAAGAGGTGCTCGACTTCGGGGATCGTGCGCAGCTCTGCCTCAACAGATTGGAGGATAGCGTCACTCCGCTCCAGCGACGCTCCTGGCGGAGTTTCGACGATCACCTCGAACTCGCTCATGTCGTCGTCCTGAAAGACCTCCACCTTCATCATAGGCAGAAGCCAGCGTAGAGAGAAGAACACGAAGGCCGCGACCACCAGCGTAATGAGACGATGGCTCAGACACCATTCCAGTACGTATTCATAGCCCCGCTCCAACGCCGAGTAGAACCGCGACTCGCGAGCGGTCTGGTGATGAGAGGTGACTTTGAGAAACCGTGAACACAGCATCGGCACCAAGGTGAACGCTATCAGCAGAGACACCATGATGGCGAAGGCGGCAGTCAGGCCAAAGCTGCGGAAGAAACGTCCAACCACCGCACCCATGAACGCCACCGGCAGAAAGATCACCACTAGCGACAGAGTCGTCGCCATGACCGCCAGGGCAATCTCTTTGGTGCCCTCCATGGCCGCGTCCCAGGGCGAACGCTTTTCCTCTTCCATGTGGCGGAAGATATTCTCCAGCACAATGATGGCGTCATCGATGACGATCCCGGTCGTGAGCGACAGCGCCATCATGGTCATGTTGTTAAGCGTGAAGCCCATGTAACGCAAGAAGGTAAAAGTCGCGATGATCGACGCCGGGATGGAGACGGCGGTGATCAGAGCGCTACGCCAGTTGCGGATAAAAAACAGCACCACCAACGCCGCCAGAAACCCACCCAAGATCAGGTGCTCCTGCACCTCCTGAATCGAGCGGCGGATAAAGCGGGACTGGTCGCGGACGATCTCAAAGCGGATGTCTTGCGGGAGGGTCTTCTTAATTTCTTCGAGCCTGGCAGTGACGCGATCCACCACCTCGACAGTATTCGTGCCTGACTGCTTGCGAATCAGCAAAGAGACCGCGTTCTTGCCATCCAGACGTGAGAGGGTACGCGCTTCCTCCTCACCATCAAGCGCATAGCCGATGTCCTTGATACGAACTGGCGCACCCTTAATGTCGGCGACGATGATATCGTTGAACGCGCTCGCTTCTTCGATCCGTCCCAGCGTGCGCAGCCCCTCTTCGTGGGCCTCCCAGGTGAGTCGACCACCAGGAATCTCGGTGTTCTGTTTGCGGATCGCATCCTTGACCTGCTGGCTCGACAGGTTATAGGCGGTCAAGCGGTCGGGATCGACATAGACTTGGATCTCGCGCTTGCGGTCGCCCACCAAAGTGACCGCGCCGATGTCCTTGATGGTTTCCAGTTGCCGCTTGACTTTCTTGTCGGCGATCTCGGTCACCTCGCGTGGCAGCCGGACGCCGGAAATGACCACAGCCATGATCGGCGAAGAGTCAGGATCAAAACGCTCGATCACCGGCGCGTCGGTCCCTGGGGGAAAGTCTCGCATCACGGTCGAGACTTTCTCGCGCACTTCATTGGCAGCAGTTTCGATGTCCTTATCCAGCACGAAAGATACGAAGATCTGCGACTGGCCTTCGATGGTAGTCGAGCGCAATTCATCGAGGCCACTGATCGTGTTCACCACTTCCTCGATCCGCTTGGTGATCTGCGACTCAATCTCCTCGGGACTGGCGCCTTCCAGTCTGGTGGTAACGGTGACCGTGGGGATATCGACCTTGGGGAACAGGTCAACCCCGAGGGTGCGCAGCGAGGCAAGACCGAGAACGACCAGTGATACCACCAACATAGTGGCGAACACCGGCCGGCGAATACAAATTTCAGAAAGGGACATAATGCTCTCGCTCGCGATTAGCTGTTAACCTTCTTTCCCATTCACCACCCGCACCTTCGCGCCTTGGTAGAGCTGAGGCAGGCTGGAAGTCGCGACCGTTTCCCCAGGCTGCAACCCTTCGGTCACCTCGACCAAGCCCGCAGTCCTGACGCCGGTCTTCACCTGACGTTCCTGGGCCGTGCCGTCACCAACCACAAAGGCTTTCGTGATACCGACGTATGAATAGACGGCTTCTTCAGGCACAAACACCGCCTGAGGATTCACCCCGACCAGGATCGACCCTTTGGCGAAGAAGCCCGGTTTGAGCAGACCGTCTAGGTTCGGCACCTTTGCTTCCAGGGCCAGAGAACGGGTCTGCACGTCCACGGCAGGGCTCACTCGCAATACCATGCCAGGAAAGGACCGCTCGGCGAAGGCCTCGACCCGTACATCCACTGGCTGTTCGATCTTAATCTCCGGCGCGAAACGCTCGGGCACTGTGCCTTGGAGTTTCAGCGGATCGGTGATCACCAGATGCAACAGCGGGGTCTTTTCTTTCACCCCCTCACCAATTGATACCAAGCGCTGGCGTACCTCGCTGGAGATCGGCGCGACGATCTCCGTGTCGCTGAGGCGCTTACGCGCCAGGTCCACCAAGGCGCGGAAACGATCGATATCGGCCTCGCGGACATGGACCTGCGCCTCGACCGCATCAAAACGGGTTTGGGCAACATCGCGCTGACTAGTGGCGATGACTCCTTCGCTATGGAGTTGGCTGATACGCTTCAGGTTCAGGTCGGCGTCACGCTGCTCGGCTTGCGCCTGCATCAGGGCTTTCTTCGCCGCTTCGAGGTTGGCCTCAGCTTGGGCCAGGGCGAGCTTGGCCTCGCGCTGGTCGAAGCGAAGTAAGAGTTGACCCTTTTTCACCTTGTCGCCAAGGTCAACCAGGATTTTCTCGATTGTGCCCGCCATCTCATTGCTGACCGTCACTTCTTCCCAGCCGCCCAGAGTACCGACCATTTCGACCGTGCGTTTGACCTCCCGGGTCTCGACTGTCTTAGTCGAGATGGCCACTATCTGATCGGCAGGAGCTTGGCTCGCGGGTTCCTGGGGTTTTCCCCGCGAACACCCGCCAAGCAGGACCAGGACGGACCCGCAGACGAGGAGGAGAAATCGAGGGACGGGTACACTGTTAGGATAGAGAGAAACGGGGCTCACCAAGAACGTTGCACTTCCCTTTCCGCGCTAGGCTAAAGATAGATTACCCCTATCACGCCTAAAGAGGTAGAAGAACCCCGTTTTTCTCTCTGCCAAGCCTTGCACAACCCTCCAACTCTCGGGTCTGACTGGACGCCATCGAGACACAATGAGATACGCTGTAATGACGTCAGCCGTGACTTTGACGTCACGGATTCGCGCTTCGGTACTACCCACAATGTTCATGCCACGCCTCGATAATGATGTCGTGATAGGACTCAACTAATCGCCAATTTCCGTGGTACGCCACTTCCCAGGGCGTCCCGCAGCTCTCCCGGGGTAAGTCTCAATACCGTCTGCGCATAGACGCTTGATTTACAAAACATACCCTC
>JBGPOI010000027.1:0-20496 GCA_041487975.1 Binatia bacterium
CGCCTACATCACCACCACGCTACGCGCGACCTCACCCTTCTCCAGAGCGGTCATGGCTTCGTTCACTTCATCAAGCGAGTAAGTCCGCGTCACTAGCTCGTCAATCTTGAGCTTCTTATTCATGTACAACTCGATCAGTCTAGGCATATCAACGCGTGGCCGCGCCGAACCGTACACCGAGCCTTTCAGCACCTTTTCGGTGAGCAGGCTGGACGCGGGAATCGTCACTGTGTCTTCGCGCGACGGCGCGCCGACGACGATGGTCGTTCCGCCCTGGCGGGCACAGGCGTAGGCTTGCTCGATGGTCTTGCCGAGGCCGATCACTTCGAAGGCGTAATCCGCACCCCGCCCTTCCGTCAGGCTGCGCACGGTTTTCACCAGTTCCTGCCGACTGGGGTTGACCGTGTGCGTCGCGCCAAACTGTTTAGCGTACTCTAACTTGTTATCCATTAGATCCACGGCAATGATGACGCCCGCACCAGCCAGCGCGCAGCCCTGGATCACATTCAGTCCGACGCCGCCACAGCCGATCACGACTGTGCTGCTGCCGGGCTCGACCTTCGCCGTGTTGATCGCCGCCCCCACGCCGGTCATGACCCCACAACCGACCAGACAGGCTTTGTCGAGCGGCACGTTATCAGCAATCTTGATACACGCCATCTCGTCCACCACTGCATACTGCGCGAAGCTGGAGAGCCCAGCCATGTGGTGAATCGGCTTGCCGTTCTTCTTGAGCCGGCAGGTACCATCGAGCAAGGTGCCTTTGCCCATGGTCATGCGCATGTTATCGCACAGTACCGGCCGGCCAATCGAGCAGTAGAAACAGCGCCCGCAGTAGGGAGCGAAAGAAAGGACGACATGATCCTCAGGCTTCACCAAGCTCACGTCTGGTCCGACCTCTTCGACAATGCCGGCGCCTTCGTGGCCGAGCACCACCGGCAACGGCGAGCGCAGCACACCGTGGATCACGGAATAGTCGCTATGACACACACCATTGGCGGCAATCTTAACACGCACCTCTCTAGCCTTAGGGTTGTCGAGATCGACGTCTTCAACTTTCAGTAGGGTTTTGAGTTCGTAGAGCACTGCGGCTTTCATAGTTTTTTCCTCCTTAAAGGCGTAATGGATAATGCCACCAACCTTCGCTTTGCGTTTTTACGTGTTATGTCCCATTCCTCAAAATTTCGCTACTGAGAATCTCGGCCGAAGCCGTATGCGGATCAACCTTGCCCTCGCTCACCTCCTCGATCAACCGCGTCAGGACCGGGTCGGTGCCGGCTTTGGCAGTCAGGCGACGGCGCACTTCGTACTCTACCCGCGAGAGTAACTCTTCGCGACGCCGGGTCTTGCGCCGACGGTCGAGTTCGCCGGTCTCCACGAGAAACCTATGATGGTCTTCAATCGCCTGGAACAGTTCAGTCATGCCGATATTATTCACCGCCTGAGCCGCCAGAACCGGGATGCGCCACTGCGCTTGCGAGACCTCGCCAGGGGCCCTGCCACTGTACTTCAGTTCCAGCATCAGGTTCAGTTCGGTGAGCATGCGCTGGGCGCCGTCGCGGTCGGCTTTGTTGACCACGAAGATGTCAGCGATCTCCATCAGGCCGGCCTTCATAACCTGCACGCCGTCGCCGGCTTCGGGCACCAGAGTGACGATCACCGTATCAGTCGTGCCCATCACATCCAGTTCGGTCTGACCCACCCCAACCGTTTCGACCAACACATAGTCGCGGCCAAAGGCGTCGAGCAATTTGATGACATCTTTGGTGGCCCGCGCCAGGCCGCCGTGACTGCCGCGGGTTGCCATGCTGCGGATAAACACACCTTTGTCGAGGTAGTGCTGGGACATACGGATGCGATCGCCCAACAATGCGCCACCGGAGAACGGGCTTGAAGGGTCAATTGCCACCACGCCCACGGTTTTGCCGGCCTTACGCATGAGGGCAGCGAGGCGATCGACCACGCTCGACTTCCCCGCCCCTGGCGGGCCGGTGATGCCAATGGTGAAAGCGTTGCCGAGTTTAGGCGCGATGGTTTCGAGAATCGGACCGACTTCGCTCCCGTCGCGCTCAACCAGGGTCATGAGCCGAGCGAGCGCGACCTCGCTACCGGTGGACATTTTTTCCAGAAGTTGAGCCAGAGTGTTGGTTGCCATGTGTGAGGTGGGATCCTTCCTGTAGCGGAAAGGTGGGCAGTGCCCACCCTACAAACTCTCCCTATTTTTTTCCGTTTCCCCTTTTCACCCTTTCCCCTTTTCGCCATCTTTTTCTAACAAACCACCCGCTCTTCCTTGAGGCGGGCGATCTCCGCGGCCGATAATCCCAATAACCCGCCGAGCACGTCTTCGTTGTGCTGTCCCAAGCGGGGGGCGGGAGTGTAGTGAAGGTCTGCTTTAGGCAAGGCGCTGTAGATGCCGGGAATACCAGCGGCGGGGATCGGACCTGTTACTGGGTGGTCAATCGCTACGGTGTAGTTCCGGTGCAGAAACTGCGGGTCTGTGCACAACCCTTCGGTATTGAGTACCGGCGTGGCCGCCACGCCAGCCGCCTGAAGGGTGTGCATGACCTCGACCGGCGAACGCTGGGCGGTCCAGGTTTCGATAAGAGTATCCAAGGTTTCTTCGTTCGCTTTCCTGCTCGGTTGATCGCTAAAGCGAGGATCGGCAAGCCACTCCACGTGTCCAAGCGTCTCACACAAAGCGCGCCACTCCTCTTCACTGTTCACGGCGATCGCAGCCCACTGATCGTTGCCGGCGCAGCGATACACATTGTGCGGCACCATCAGGTCATCACGGTTTCCCCGCCGACCACGGTCACGTCCGTTCATGTTGTAGTCAGCAAAACCCTCGGGCAACATCGACATGACCACCTCGGCCATGGCCAGATCGATGTACTGACCCTTACCCGTGCGCCGACGGTAGTGCAGTGCGCTCAGTACCGCGTAGGCCATCACCACGCCGATCATGAAGTCCGGCCAGGTACCACCGAGTCCGCTAGGCGCGCCACCGGGATAGCCGGTGAGATGGCACATACCGGCATAGGCCTGCGTGTGCGGCCCCCAGCCGACGCAGTGACTCTCAGAACCGAACTGTCCCAAGGGCGTACCCGACAGCATGATGAGGTCAGATTTGATCTGGCACAGGTCGTTGTAGCTCAACCCCCATTTCTGCATATTCCCGACGGTGAAGTTCTCGGTCACGATATCGCTGTGCCTGACGATTTCTTTGGCCAGAGCCGCTCCCTGGGGATGGCCAAGATTCAGGGTGATGCTCTTCTTGCCGAAATTGAGGGAATTGAAGTACGCCGAACCGTCGAGGTCTATGGGCCGCCCCGGCAGTTGGCCGAGAATCCGAATGAGATCAAGTCGTTGCCTCGATTCGATCTTGATCACCTCCGCGCCCATTACCCCTAACCAGGCAGTAGCGTGCGGTACGGCAAGAATCCAGCCGAAGTCAGCGACGCGAATACCTTCGAGTGGGAGCCGAGTCATGGGAACCTCCTTAGAAAGTAATGAGGACTGAGTGCTGAGGACTGAGCGAAAGAGTTCTTTTCCCTTTCCCTTACTCAGTCCTCATTGCTCAGTCCTTCTTAGATCACCCCTTGTTCCTGCAACTGTGCCATCTCCACCGCGCCCAGTCCCAGTCCGCCGTACACCTCGGCGTTATGCTGGCCCAGGCGGGGCGCCGGCCGGCGCAGGCTCCAAGGAGTCAGAGACATTTTGAAGGGTGGCCCGGGCAGGAGCACCGGTCCCGCTCCAGGCACTTCCTGCGGCACGAAGAACTCACGCTCGCGGAAATGGCGCGTGCTCATTACCTCGGTGAGATTCTGCACCGGGAAAACCGGCAGATGCAGTGCCTGCCCGTTCTTGTAGATCTCGTCCCGATCATGCTCCACCAGCCAGGTTTCTAACAGCGACCTGATGACATCGGCGTGCATGAACCGGTCCAAAGGGGTTTTGAACAGCTCCCCATCCATCCATTCCGGCCGGTCGAGCAAGTCTTTGAGCGTCTCCCAGTGTTTATCGGTGATGGCGAGAATCGCCACGTAGCCATCCCGACACGGCCACACCCAAGGGAGCCCCCATTCCTGACGTTTGGACAGGCGCGCACGGTTCGGGCCGTCCGGTCGCTCGTAGTAGTAAAACGGATAATTGGGGCGGATCATATTGGCCGCAGCCTCGATCTCCGCCATATCCACATGCTGCCCCGCGCCGGTAAGGTGACGCCAATGCACGGCGCACATGATCGCCGTAGCGGTCGTCCAGCCGGCCAGGCAATCGGCCTGCTCTCCGGCAGCCTTGAGCGGCGGCTGAGTTGCGGGATCAGTCACCTGGTTGAAGGGTGTTTCGTAGCCAAGGACACCGAACTGGTAGCAGTTGAGGTCATAGGCTTGGTAATCTTTGTACGGCCCGGTCTGACCGAAGGGGGTGAGCGAGGCCATGATGAGGCGCGGGTTCACAGCCTTGAGGTTGTCATAGCCCAAGCCCAGCGCAGCCAGAGCGCCGGGTTTCCAGGTCTCCACCAGGATATCCGCATTCTCCACCAGGTCACGGAACAGGCGCGCGCCCTCGGGCTTGCGCACATCTAGAGTGATACCGCGCTTGTTGGTGTTGAGGTAGAGAAAGAGCGTGCTTCTCTCCGGATGCGGTTGATCGTGCGGAAAGGGACCTCGCTGTCGGGCGAGGTCCCCGCCCCGCGGGTTTTCGATCTTGACCACCTCGGCCCCGAGGTCAGCCATCACTTTGGTACAAAACGGTCCGGCCACCATCTCGGCCAGTTCGACGATCTTGAGATCGCCCAGGGCTCCTTCAGGCACGGGACACCTCCTTTAGCCGGGGACGCCTTACATGAGGGGACTATATAACGGAAAAGGCGGTGTGAGGCAAAGAGATACGAAGTGTGAGGGAGGGGACGATAGGATGCAGTCCACAGAATCAGTATTTACAATTCCATAATGTCGCAAACATATGTAACATCACCAAACTCTTCTGGCTTCATAACCGCGAGTTGGTCAGTCACCCGCTTGCGCATCTCAATGGCGAACTCTACGAGCGGGCGGATCGCATCTGGGGGTAGCGATTCAACATTTGCATGTGGGTTCAGCAACTTCAAGAGGCCAGCAGCCGTCTTCTTAATTGCATCCTGGTTGCGACCAGTCATTCTCCCGAAGTTCACACGCGCCCCAACATGGGTCTGAAAGTTCCTTCGTCGGAGTTCCCCGAAGATCTCAGCCAGGTAATCGGTCATGAATCCATACCCGAGCGCATAGTTGTCCGGACGGATTTTGGGCAGCTCCCAGCCCGGCAGATACGCATGGATACGGTCCAGAAATGCCGTATCTTGCAACTCTGGCGGGAGAACTGCAAAGAGGTGTTCGTAACGGGATGCTGGCTGCCGCCGTTCAATGTCCGTGTCGATGTTGCCTCCGAGCACCACCGAGCACTGGGCCGAAAACTCCTGATCACCGCGGCTGAACTTGCCGGTCTGCATGTAGTCCTTTAACACGCTGACACTTGCTTCGGCATCCTCAAAACGAGTGCGGGCAATCTCATCGAAGAAGACCACGTGCTTGAGTCCCACGACTCCGAGTTTACGGGTTGCCTTATTGTAGAAAAGTGTGGCCGGCGTCGCTTTGCCGCCAGACACGACGAACGACCGATTTGAGGTGTTGCGAAACGTATAGGTCTTCCCGGTCTCGCGGGGGCCAAGCTCGATCAAGTTGTAATTCGCCTCGACAAACGGCACCAGGCGGAGGAGCAACAGCATCTTCACCCGATGATCGAAGCGTGCAGGATTGAACCCTATGGATTGGATGAGGAGATCGAGCCACTCTTCTTCCGTAAAGAGCGGCCGCTTAGCAATGAAATCGTCCAGGTCCAGTCTGGTGTACTGCAGAGGCGTAAACTCACGGACATAGAATGGATACTTGCGAGACTTGATCTCGTACGTCGCGTCGTACTCCACGACCATCGTTCCCCATGCACCGCTCGTCATAAGAATGTCCCGGTATTGTTCCAGCACCCGCGGCGCAACACGGACTGTGTTATCACCAAGGGCCGGCACGTCGGCCCAGTAGTGGTCTTTTGCCTGGTCAAGACGAACCGTGAGCTGGCCCAGCAGCGTGTATTCCCCATTCTCCTTGATCCGGCTCTTGATCAGCTCTCTCTTCGAGCTTTCCGTGTAGTGTTCGGACAGAATCCGGTCGATTTTGTGCTGCCCAGTCACTGGCTCTTTCGCGTCTACATAGCGGCTGACGAGGTACTCCATCACGTACCGAGGGAACTCCTTATACGCCTCGTTCCACCGTGTCAGCGGTTTCAGTATCACACGGTCTCTGAGGAGTTCCTCCACTTTACGGTTAAAAGGGTCGGTAGGCACGGACGCAGGACTGAAATCGATATCCTCTGACAGTGCTGCATCTTTCTCGTATGTATCAGCCATAGAATGTCCTATTAGATATCGTCGAATCCTCTGAGCGCATCTGTATCGAGTCGGGTTTTCTTCGCCCTGACCTTCACCGGGATGGTAATGACCCCATCGAGGGCGTCGCGCCACTGCCCTTTCAGGTCAGTATGACGTAAGCGCAGGGTTATGGCAGTCACTGTCCCGGAAGGGTCAGGCTCCTGTGTTGGGGTTGGGCGGTATTTGCCAACTATGGAGAAGTGGGCTGGATGGATCACCTGGGGTGCGAGCTTGCCGCGGTGTGCGAGAAGATCCTCACCGAGGTTGGTCTGAGCCCGTAGCTCGAATTCGACCGGAAGGTTGCCGACGTTCCGCACGGCGAGAGGAAAATCGACCTGACCATCCTCTTCCACGACAATAGCTCCTGGTGGGAGGTTTACAATCTCGGCTCGCGCCTCCTTTTCTGTCCTGCGCTTCAGCACAAATCCGGGGATGATCATTTCGGCAAGTGAGAGGCCACCGTGCTGGTAGCGAGGATCATTCGTCGATTTTTCGCGCCGGAACCAGTCTCGCCCAACTGCAACAAAGTAAGGATCAGGGACTCCCGGCACTTCGACCGCGTCGTCGCCATGCGCCGGGCGGAACCCTTTTGTGTAGCGAAACCGTACGTCGTCTTGCAAGGTCCTGCCTGCCTTTTCTGCTTCTGCCTGGGCAACAGGAATGCTATCGCTGCTCAGCAATTCTATGAATCCGTGGTCGGATGTGACCAGCACGGTGTCTTCGGGGCGCACACGTCGGAGCAGGTCATCCAGGATACCACGCACTCCTTGCGCTTTATCTCCCAGGATCTCGGTGCGGATCTTGTTATTAAACGCAGTCAGATCTCCCCGGAACTCGTGGCACTCGTCCGCAATGGGGTAGATGAGTACGTTGATCGCCTTCGCAGCAGCATCAGCAAACCCCATTGTCACGCGCGCTTTGGTCGTGTCAGCCTCAGTCACGAAGCGGAGCTTGGTTTTCACTTCCTGCCGGGTTAGCCCCAGGTTGCGAGCCACCAGCGTAGCTTCGTCCGTCGTTCGAGCTTCCTTGTAGCCGCGCCATTTGTGAGCGGGACAGCCGGCAAAAAGGCTCGTGCGTGCAACCTGTGTATAGCTTGGCAGCATACAGAAGTACGGTTTACCTTCGATCAAAAAATGTTCGGCGAGGATCGGCTGGACAACTGTCTCCCACATGTCAAATCGCATGCCGTCAAAGAGAAGTACCCACACGCGCCCGGCTGAAGCGCCTGTTTTTATCTGCTCTGCTACGTGCCCGATCCGCTCTTTCACCAGAGTGAGGGCGCTGCGCGGCCCCTGGGTAAAAGCCTCCACATCTCTACGCACAAACTCAGCAAGGGTATGGTCCAGTGTATCAAGCCGTGAGCAGACACGGCCTTTCAAGGAGGATGGAGACGGATCGAGGTCATCCGCTTCACCGAAGAGATACCGCAGTCCGGTTTGAGCAATCTCCTCATTCTCACAGCCTTCCAGGTAGTGGAGGGCTTGGGCAACATCAATTTCCAGACGGTGGTGTCCGCTGTTGACGTACCAATCCAGCAGGGTATCGGGGTGAGGAAAACGTGGAGGTGTTTGGGCGAGTCGACCCTCGACCCGCTGCACGGTGACCAGAAACAGCAAAGCCGCCTGGCACTCACGAGCCCGGGGTGAGAGGGCATCGGCTGCTTCGCGCACCAGAGGATGATGAGCCAGGTCCGCAGCCCAAGCGAGAGGCGACTCAGTCGATTGCTGGAAAAATGACAACAGCAGCATGTGCAGGTACTGCTTCAAGATCACCGGCGCGATACCAAGCCGGCGAACGGCGGCGGCGAGAGTCTCTGGTTGCCGATCAGCTATCGGGAGCAACTCCATGACTCGCTTCAGTCGTCGGGGAGTGAGGAACGTTTCAGAGAGAACCTCTACCGCTGACCAAACCCTCGTGTCGGCGTGCAGCGCTGTCGCAACGCGAAGCGCCAGAGGTTCCATCTTTGTGAGAGAGGTCTCAGGTGAGAAAATCTGGATCCCTGTGAGCTGGGTCGAGGGGTTCTGCAACTGGACGTCGGCAGCAAATCGCCGTAGGACGAGATACGCAGCAAGTTCCTCGCATGGAACATCGAGCCAGTGCAGGTGTTCACGCACCTGGGGCCGTGCAGCCTCGCGAATCATTTCTTGTATTAGAGTGTGCTCTTCCGCAAGCTGGGGGGATCCGACCACGAGTCGCAGCGCATGCGCCACGAAGTCCACCGCCTCTGTTTCGTCTGGCCACAGATCTCGAACGTTCAACTCTGGGTGGCGAGCCAGGACGATCATGGCTGCTACCTGCCCGCGACCCCAGTCGTCGGGTCTGCCCCACCTCTCAACGATTTTGGCTGCTGCGGTGGGTACAGCATCGATCTGCGCCAGGAGGGCGTTCTTATGGCGGCGTAACTCTGCTGGCGGAAAGTTGATCTTGGGGCAGAGCTTTTTGAAAAAGGCCAGCAGCGAGAGGTCGAGCGGGGCGCCACTTTCGTTCCGGGCAAGGATATCGGTGAGATGGGAGATATTGATCTTTCCGTCGCTTCCCTCACCACGGGTGAGGACAACCGCCATCGGAGGGCGGGCCGAGGCCTTACGAAACCGCAGCCGGAACGCCAGATCGTCTCCGCGGAAGACGACGAGCTGCCACTCGCGCCCGTTCTTGTCCACGATGGTGTTCCGCCCCAGCAAGCCCGACTCACACACGAGTCGATCCGCATCGATAGCGATAGCTACCCGCGCATCCCTGGGACGCGAACTCAACCAGTCGGTGAAAACCTCTACGGGCGTACTCGTAGGCATGCGAGCCTCGCGCAAGACTTTGCGACTATTGCCCGCTGGGTGTTGCTGTCAGCTCAACATTCAGCGGGTGAGTAAGACGACTCACTTTGAGCACATGAAAACCAATGATATTACCGTCTTTATCTACCTTTTCCATGACCTGATCATTTGCAGTCTCACGGAAGTAACCTTCTTTCTTCTCAAAAATGACCTCGAGGAAGTCTCCTTCACGGTCATACCATACAGTTACGTGTTGTTTTTGGACCATAAGACTTTCCCACGAGATAATCGGTGAGCACCAGGGTGTTCATTTGCTACTCTTCGAGTCAAAAAGCGATGGCTGCTCATCCTTTTTAGGCGTCACCTTAGCCCTCTCAGTTTCTGCCTGCAGGTCCTTGCTCAGCCGCTGCGAGGCCACGCGCGCCTGCTTCTCTGCCCGCGTGTAGACCGCTGGTGTGACCTTCTCGCGCAGCACGTTTTGGAAGAGCCGGCTGATGAGACGGTATCCTTCACGAGGATCGAAACCTCGCAGAGCCGGAAGCGCTGCCTCCTCGTTGTCCTCCACGGCTTTGCAGGCAGTAAAGAGAATATCAATCCACCCGCAACGCTCGGCATCGGTTGTCTTGCGGCTCAGGGTTCCCGCGACGAAGCGCTCGGCATCGTGCAGCACCCGGAGCGAGCGGTCGTCGTTCATCCGCTCGCGCTCCTCGTCAGTTGGTTCACGCCAGCGGTTCGTGTCAGCATCCTTCCAGAAGTTGTCCAGGAGGAGGTCTTCCAACACCAGGGTCTGAGATACTTCGACTGGCAAGAGCCCTGTGGCGCGCATCCACAACGGTTTCAGTTCACCAATCAACGCCGGTCCGGCCTTGAGGCGCTGACGAATCCATTCGATAGCCGAGATCTCATCCTTGATTGTAGCTTCTTCTTCAAGCAGCCCGCTTGGTCCATGTTGATTCCCTACGGCTTCGCCGCGCAGGTACCAGCGCTGTCCGACCTTGCGGAAGTATCTGCTGCACACCCTCTCAATGAAAGGGAGGTTCAGCCTTTCCACTCTCACGCTCTGAGGAATGAGCGCGTTCATTAGCATGCTGTTGATGGTTGCCGTGGTACGGTGGTCCTCGGTATACCTGCCCGGATCAATTTTTATGCGCTGGGGAAGAGACGCCAGGTGCTCACGAACAATGTCGGCTATCTGGTGGTCAAGATCTCCGTCATCTGTAGACGTTGCAACGCCCGCAATGGAAGGCTTCCGGAGATTAAAAAGTACATCCTTATCGACAACATCCTCTTCACCCTTTGCTCCCTTCACCTGCTTGAAGGACTTTTGTTCCTTGTCCAAAAGGAGCATGTTCACAATTTCAAAGCCAGCATCAGTGACTGCCTTTTTGATGACCTCAAAGACAGCGCCGTCCGAGTTGTTAAACTCGACAGCGCACCAACGGCCAGGTTTAAGGACACGAAACATTTCACGGAACGCACCCGCCATAAGCGCACCGTAGTCATCAAGAGTTTTTCCACCCTCCTTTGGTGCGCGGCTTTTGTTCCATACGGCCTCTTTGGTAGTGTCGGTAAGCTCGCCTAGCCAAGACTCCCAGAGAATCGAGCAGTCAGAATAGAAGATGTTTGATCCGAATGGTGGATCCGTGAATATGAAGTCGACCGAAGCGTTGGGAATCTCGCCTAGCTCTGCGGCTGAACCCTTAAGGGTGACACACGACAGTGCTTTCAAAGACACAAAATATCCGGCAAGGGCTTCGAGGTCTTTTTCGCGGCGCTCGAAAAGGAGTCCAACGTGGCTTTCCACGGAAAATGACGGGATATAGAGCGTACCAAGCAGTGCACTCGTCACAGGACCGCCGCCACCGTGAAGGTAGTAGGACATAGCGATTCGCGAAAGCTTCGATGCTCGATTTAGGAGGGCAGTGATGGCAAACCGCAGCATCTGACGAACACGAGGATCGGAGCAGCGGCAGCTCTCGTCCCATAGTCGTGAGACCGCTACAAGGTTGCGTGAGGTGTAAAAGTCCGATGCAGTCTTGACGCCCGCGTCTCTGTGCCCGCCTCGCCACATCTCCCGTGTCTCTTCCCATGGAACGGTTGGATACCAATATGGGATTGGTTGCTTTTCAGTAGCAGCCAGCAAGTTGAGTTCTTTTTGCGTAACAAGACGCTCAACACGGCGCTTCTTGCCAGACTCATCCAGATACTCGTAATTCGTAACCACAGCCTTTGAGCATAGGCGAGTGAGATTCGCCTTTTTCCAGTTCTGTTGGCAGTGGGGGCAGGGAAAGACATCCTTCATCTCGCCGTTTTCGTGGTCCACGGCTGTTTCCCAAAGGACGATTTCCTTCCCGCAACCCCTTGCCACACGGTTCTTCCGGCTAATCGGTTTCCCCGCATTCTTCCCTCGCGTGCTGATCTTCCCCGTTGGTTCCTCGACCGTAACGAGGCCCTCGCACCGATAGACATCGGACCAGATTGTGTACTGAATGGTCGCAGGAATAGAGATCCATTGGTCTACCTTCGATACATTCAAGTCGCCCCATTTCTTTGAGCGAGGCAGCTCTGTTACTGAATAACCGAGACGGCACTTGACCTCATCCTGATCGATGAGTTCCCAGGTCCGCTCTGGTTCGCCTTTGAACATGCGGCTTGAGGAGTGCATATCGGTAGGCGGGTTCTTGAGTCTCTCGGCGACATCCGGATCTTTGGGGTCATAGAGCCCAACTACCGGTTCATAGTGCTCCGTACCGTAGAGCCAATCGAACTCGTCTTTCACTGCTGCTTTGATACGCTCGAACTCGTGTCTGAGCGCATCCACGTCCACCGGAGTCGTGTAGTTGTAAGCAATGTGGCAGGCCGCCGGGGATAGGTCATTCAGGATCGCATAGCGGGCGCCTACACGTTCCTTCAGCTCAGGGAACTGCTCCAGCAGGTCAGTCGGCGGATTCGTGCACATGAGCGCGGCCACGCCGGTCATGCCTGACCCACAGAACGGATCAAGAATCAGATCGCCCGGCTCGGTGTAGTGCAAGATGTAGGGGATAATGCTGCGCGGCGGAACCTTGGTGTGGTACGAGTGCGCGTTGTAGATCGGGTCGTTCTTTCCTTCCTTGATATCCGTAGTGAACGGCGGCCGGTCGTAGGTGTCCGTTTCCGGGTCGTACGGCTTGGCGTGCTTGGCGATGAAGTCAGCGAGAGATTGTATCTCAAGGCGTTGCATCAACTCACCTGTCGGACGTTAATTTCGTGAGATCGAGGAGAGGCAATTGTAGATTGAAAAACCGGTAGACTTCGAACCAGTCTTTGGGGGCGTGTGGAGCGATCGGCAGGGTCATGTGCCGCCTCCTTTCTGTTGATCCAGCGGGCTGATCCACGAGTCGTCAGACCGAAGGAAGACTCTGACTCGTTTGCCCGGCCCATGCTTAGCCTTGGCGTCTTTTATGGCCTTTGTCAGGAGCTTCGTGAACGTAGCTATGGCATCCTCTACTCGGGTTTCTTCAATGGGGCCGATCTGCTGAAGAATAGGGCCTAGAAAGACCTGTTCATCTACCAAGTTCTCATCGTAAAGGACCTTGCGCAGAAACGCGATCAGGTCGTCGTTCAGCACCCCTGCGAGACGGTCAGCGTCAGCGAGTTGGATGATGTCCAAAAGTTCCTGAAGTCCAGACCCTTTTCCCTCTGTGGTGGCTTTCTTGAGAATCGCGGCAATTGAGGCGTCTTTGAAACGCTGAAAACGGTCAGCAAGCCCTTGTGAAACGACCGTAGTCAGACGTGATAAGGCGTCTTCTGCAGAGGGTTTCTGATTGGGGCGCCACTGACATTTGGGGCAGAGCGGGTCCTTGCCGGCTACATCTGCCGCTGTGGAGTCCGGACACACCCACAAGGCATTACTGAGAGCCTTCAATTCAGCTTCGACTCCTCTGGTAACCGCAAGGGGAGGGCCGAGCTCAACGATGCTATTCATTCGCAGCAAGGCCTGGACCTTGGGACGGAGCGTCTCCAGCTTTGCCGCGAGTTCTGCGATCACTTCGTAGTAAGCGCGGTGTGATTTCCGATACGCCTGAACGTAGCGCGCCTTCCAGTCGTCGAAGGTTCTCTCCCGTGCCCCGATGACCGAGGGATTGTTTAGCAGCGACTCGAACTTCAGCGTTTCCAGCAGGGCTAGGCGGTCTATCTCTATGGCATTATCCACGTCGCACGCCTTCCTCAGATAGCCGATAATCTGGCTGAGGTGAAACGCACGGTCGCGCAGTCTGCGGGCCTTGTCGTACTGCTCATACGCCGCCGCGAAAGCCTCCTTTTCCGCCCAGCTCTCACGGGCAGCAGCATCGAACTCCTGATAACTCCCTGCAGCAGCAAGGCCACGAAGGCGCGCGCAGACCTCTTTGAGCTGCTGCGGCACAGCACCGCCAAGCACGGCAGCGAGATCGGCCATGCTTTTCTCTACCCCAGGGTTCTCAACGTTCAACTTCGCAAGGGTTGTAAGGAGAGAATCGTTGCGTGCTTGTTCCTCGTCTGGGGTGTTAGCGGGCTTTAGGTCTGCGTCGAGAATACGCGCGTAAGGAAGGACCTCGTTCCAGCCCTTGTGGACCGAGGCAACAAGGCGGGAACCGAGCAGTGCCCGATCAAGTTTCGCATTCCACTCACACAAAGGTAAAGTGTGAGCAGTCAAACGATCGCCTGGCAACGCCTTGCCGTTGACAAGAGTGAAGCCAGTATTCGGATTAAGGACTAGCTCGAAGCCTCCTGACTTGATTAATGCGAAGACGTAGAGGGTCACCATTGATTCGGTCAATCCGTAGGGAGGCCGGCAGAGGGCCGCTTTCAGGTCTGACAGCGGAAGATCTGCTCGTCCTGTAACTTGCTCACGCACTTTCGCCAGGGCTTGTGAAGACGCCGGATTAAAATCAGTAGGGTGGGATTTGGTCGCGAGTTCAAGCCCCACGGCGAAATTTCGTGCTGCATCCTTTCCTGCGTTGGCAGGTTCCTTGTGAAAGAGGCCGGAAAAGAGTTTCTTCGTGTCAGCGTCGGTGAACTCTTTCTTGAGATCTTTGGAGCTGAAGAGCGGGGTATCGTAGGCCTTTTCCAACAGCCGGCCTGCAAGGTCCTCCTCGCGTCCTTTCGTAGACCTGAAGATCTCAGTGGATGGAATGCCGTAACCTTTTTGGGTCAGTACCTTTCCACGCCGGTACTCATCCTGCTGGCACTTCAGCAACGTCTTTACAGCTGCCCGCCGCTTCTCCTCGGCATACTCTCGCAGCGTGCTTTGGCTTGGAGCTGAGCAGTTCCGCTTCATCTGCTCGGCGGCCAGCAAGTCCGCCAACGCTTCACGTGTATCCTCCGACAGCGTCTCTGGTCGGCAGACGGCGATGCGCGGGTCCTGCAGGTCCGCCGTGATCTTTGCATCGTCGACTGTTGGTTGGTCGGTGAGATATACCAGACGAAAATGCTGGTCCGGGTTTTCAATCTCTTTGCCGAACTCTTCCCGCCACCGGTCGGAGACCACGACCTCACCGCTATAGGCCGTTTTGTTCACACGGCGGGTAGAGGCCCCAGCGCGATGCGGGAAGGAAAACACAGCCGGCTTCCCGTCTTGCACATCGCGAGTGGAGCGCGCGTCAGGCGGCCGAAAGTCGCTGAAAAGTCCTCCTGTGAAGCCCTCTTCAGTTGCTTCCTTCGTAAGATCCGCAAGCTGCCAGAAGAGCCCCTCGATCCACTTTGTATCCTGTCTCTTTATGTCCTCTTTTGCTTTTTTCTTCAGGGGAGCAAAATATTTGACTGGCGATTCCCGCGTAGCAGAGATCTCGTAGGAAAAGACCGTCACTTCTTTCCCTTCGCGTGTTCTCTTCTCAGAACGGACTGGGAACCCTCCTTGCACAAGCTGCTCCAGCAAATGTTCGGCTTGCGCAGTGGAGCCCACGGCATCATCGGTAAGCCAGGCTGCCTCGGCCACCTCCTGGGCCGTCAGACCATCGCGCAGGTTATCGGGCAGGCTAATACTCCATAGGTAGAGGGCTTCCAGAATGCGCTGGGCCTGCTCGCGCTCTTCGGGTGCGACATCGAGTTGTGGGAGTTGTTCCAGAGCACCACATAAGTTCTGGTAGCTATCGCGGTAAGTCTCGTGCGAGAGCCCTTTCTGCATCTCCGCTGTGCGGATCAAGTCGCTGATCGTTAGCAGTCGGTGACCTTTGAGCAGACTCTGGTTCCCCAGGGTCTCCCAGGCCATGCGCAGTCCCGAACGAATGGTGGGTAGGTTGTTTTGTTCATCACTCTGCGTAATTCGCCGGAGGATGTCGAAGCACCGCGGTTGGAACGGGAAGATAGCGGTGAAGTAGTCGAGAGAAATATTCCCTTGCCTGATAAAGCGGTATTCTTTCCGGCAGTAGTCGTAGTAGTCTTTGATATCGGTTGCCGCTCCCTTGGCCAAATCCCGACAGCGGAAGACAACGATCTCACCAAAGTCGCCCTTATTCTTATCCGCAAGCAAGTAGAGTGGAATGAACCGGTCTCCCTCGCCACCCCCTGAAAGTTTCTGCGGCATGTCGCCCTGACTGGCGATCAGCGTAATGATGTTGAGGTGTTGCGACGGGAGTACAAAGGCTAACGTCTCCAGGATCTCCTCGTCCTCGGCGTACGCAGCCGTGCCTTCCACGTGTCGGTCTTGCCATGAGCGAAATTCATCCACGACGAAGACCATGCCGTCGTAGCCGCCGAGTGTGGCGATCTGTTCGTAAATGAAGGCAAACCGTTCCTTGTACTTGCCGCGAAGCCGACCTTCGGGGAGTTTCGAGCGAACCAACTCCTGGCCGAACTTCTTGAGTCCTGACTGGGATCGGTACTCTTCCGGGGTGCACTTGTGCTCTCGACGGAAAAAATTGGTAACACCAGCCTTTTCGTCTTCAGTGGCCTCCTCTAAGTACCAGCGAGCTGCCAGCTCTGCGGATGTTACCTTCACCTGTTCTTCGAGTTCAGGCGCAAACTCCCGGATGCTCTCCTTGATTTGTTCCTCGAAGACCCGCATCAGGCTATCGCTCTCGCTCGATTCGCCCATTCCGCGCAGCGAGAACGCAACCGGAAACATCCTGACCTTTGAGACCGGAGCAGAGTACTCACTCTTGATCTCGGCATCGCCAACGACATCCCAAACTTTTTCTTCGCCCCAGATAAGGAGGTCAAGAAGCGTGCCCAGGAAGTGCGTCTTACCAGCGCCGTATTCTGCTTGGACCCAGAAGCCCTGCCCTGTGCGATGTACGATGCACTCAAGGACGCGCTTAAAATGTGCCCGAAGAGAAGGGGTGAAGAGGTAGTCTCTTACAGTCTCGCGAGCCTTGCCGCGTGTAATCACCTGCTGCAGGCTCGGTGTCGTCTGTGGCTCCGACTTAACGGAGATGATCTTCCCCAGCTCACGGAATTTCATGTTACTCTCTTTCCCCAAAGACCTGCTTTACGACCGCGGGTGCCTGGAAGTAGTCGATCAGCCTATCCGAGTCGCATATTACGTCGTCAGGCCACAGGCAGTCTTCCATAGGCCCCTCAAGGACGAGCACGACCATTGCAAAGTCGCCGCAGAACCAATCGTAGAATTCCTTGACCCCAGTACGATAACGAGCCAGCAGCCCTATTGATTTAACGACGAGGACGGTGCGTCTCTCCGGCGAGGTCTCTATAGTGCGCAATGTTCTACGGAGGCCATTGATAAGTTGTGCTCGCGTCTCCTCATCATCCATCGGCAAGTGGCCTTCGTCAAATAAATCGAGAAGGTCGAACACGGTGTGCGAGACGCCGCTTAGAGCTTCTATCAACGCTCTTTCGGAGCCGACCCAGAGGACTACATCTTTATCCCAGGTTCTCTGCCGAAAGAGTGCAGCTAGATCCGCAGCGGTTTTCATAAACGAATCTTTCGTGTCAGGATCTCATCAAGCGTCAAGCAGGTCGTGACCTGCTCAAGCTGATCCGCAGCGATATATTTTCCCAGTAGACCAGCCACATCAGCCTCGCGGAGAACAGCGCGAACCCCATCCTCTGATTTGAAGCCAAGGTACTTCCAAAAGGGGTTGGCGAAAAGGCGGCGAATCTCGATGGTGCGTTGTCCATTTGTCGCGAACAGATGGTGGAACACAATGAGAAAAGCTGTCTTCGTCGGGACGACAGGGGTCAATCTATCAGGTTTGCCCCGGACCCGCGTCAGGAATCCAAGCCTCATCAAGTTAGTCTTGAGCCGACCCCGAGTTTTAGGCGACGGCTCTCCGCCGAGCCGCTCTCGAAGACACTGATCGAAGTAGTTCGGCGGAATCAGCATACCTTCTTCAAGCGGGTAGAGAGCGTCAGCAACGCATCCACCCATCAGTGGCTCAGCGGCTAGATAGAGGTAGCGTAGGATATCCTTTTCGACTTCCTCGTCCTGATAAGCAGCCCATACCCGACTGGCGAGACCGGAAATGCCGTCCGCGAAAAACCACCGCAACACAGATTGGGAGTAACGGATGCGCGTTTCCTGGCTGTTTTGGCCCAAGTGGGGGATGAGGTGAGCCTGCAACTTTTCGAGAGAATCACAGTCAACCGACAATTTAGCCGCGAGTAATGCCTCGGAGAGCAACAAATCTTGTAGTGCCTTCGATAAGCGTGGGCAGTGGTTCAGTGATGCCGCATTCGGTACAGAAGGTGAAAGTCTGTCCCCGGCCGATACTCCGGAAATGACCGAAGGACGACCTACCTCTTGTCCCTGATCCGGCCATAGAACCTGTTGGACCGCAGTCTGCAGGGAGTCGCTTCTCACTGCAGAAGATAGTGCTTTGCATATGTTCTCGTTTATCACCTAGCCAATTAACTCACATACTACTGGTCTGTCTACTTGTCCCTGTTCCTTGGCTCGTTCTTCCTGCCATGCTGCATCGACACACTGGCGTATCTGACGGGTAGTGAGATTCTCCGTCGAAAATCACCATTTTTCATCATTCGTGGCGAGCCAAAGGATCACGACCCACTGCCGCAATTTCTGAGAGTAGGAGAGGAGACTGGAAAAAACCGGGGGAAAGCCTGAGGACAGCCGCAAGCTAAGAGCCTCTTCGTCTTCACCAGGAAGGAGGACCTCACAGGACAGCAGTCCATGCTTGCGGGCGTTCTGCGCAGATACAGCTTTTCCCTCAGGCGTCTTCGACCCGGTGGACAGGAGGGCATTTCGGCGGTTCGCTTGGACTCTTCTCTCGTTCGTCATCTTTTCTCTCTCCTCATCCTCATCTATGCCGAGAATTCTCTCTTTACGGACATATCCTTTATTGATCAGCATTAGGCTTCTCTAGAAGATGTGGGTAATCCCTTTGTATTTGCTCCATGAGCAATTAATCTATTTGGGCACCGTAGAGTGTTTTCACCTTGGATAGCTGTAAAGGAGATAAATTTATCACCTCCCGGGGCAGGGCATAGGATAGGTCGGCCCCCTGGAGTAGGGCCTTCCGCAGGTCAGCCCCCTGGAGATTAGCATTGAGCAGGCAGGCCTTCTGAAGCTTGGCTTCTTCTAAGACAGATCCGTGAAGATCAGCTCCTGTTAGGTCAGCCTCCTGCAGATGGGCCGCGTTCATTTTTGCGCCTTGGAGATTCGCCCCCTCCAAGTTGGCCTCTTGGAGAGAAGTCCCGGACAACTCCGCGTCACGGAGCTGGGCCTTGGAAAAATTGACATTGTAGAGGTTTTCGTTGCTTAGTTTTGCCTGCGCGAGATCCGGCCATATCAAAGGGTTCTTATCCCTCCATCCATTCCAAGCTTCCACTCCTTGTTTGAGAAGCGCGAGATGTTCCTCGTTCGCCATCTGACTCAACCTTTCTCGGGGCGTGTTCTCTTGAGTACGATGATGCGCCTTTCCGTACTCATGTAAGGTCGGGCTTCTCGGGCTCCTTGAGGTAGTCGGGGAGGCGGGTGTGCTCGTCGCTAATCGCTGACTCAATCTGCTCTCTTGTGAGGCCCACCGCCCCTTCTAGGTTCACCTCGTGGAGGAACGTCCTGGTGAGGTTCGCCCCGAAGAAGTTTGCCCCGGCGAGGTCCGCTCCGTGGAGGAGTGCCTCGGTAAGGTTTGCCCCCATGAGGGTTGCCCAGCGGAGATCCGCCTTAAGGAGGTCCGCCCTATGGAGGTCCGTGCAATGCAAATCAAGGCGTTGAATTGGTTCCCCTTCTCGGGTCTCATGGGTTGAAACGCGTCGCCCGATGACAGTGAGAATTGCCTGAATATCAGTGGAAAGGACCTGCCTAGACTGAAGTTCGTCAATTGAATTTCCGTTATCCGGCGAATTGTGCGTACTCGGTTCTCGCCGTGTCTTTGGCGGCCAAGGCGCGTTTTCTCGAACGTAAGCAGTCAAGACTTCCATAATCGGCCAGTGGTCCCTTGCTGAGTCCCTCGCAATCCTTTCCAGGGCGTAGATGCCGCCCAGGCGGATCGCTAACTTCTCTGGTCCGCTTTCGCCAAGCTGGTTAATAGCTTTGGTAAAACGATCGGTGATTTGCCCCTCTTGGGAAATTCTCAAATTCCGCCACGTGAAAAAGAGGCCGATAAGAAGGGCCGCACCGCCTAATGCTTGGGCGAATGTCGTCCGGATGCCATTCTTCAGCTCGTAGTATTCTTTCAGGGAGTGAAAAGTGTTGATGTTCCCAAGGAGTTGTCGTTTTGGAATTTCCCAGAAGACAATGTAAATAAAGCTAAAAAGGATCACTCCTGCGAGGACAAGAAGGAGATTGGCTCGCAAAAAATCTCTGATTGTTTTCAGGGTGTCCCGCATGAGCTTACGTATTTCCCTGCGGCCGGCTTGGCTTTCCACGCCCGTCCACCCTTTTCCAATACGTGGAGGTTTGCTCCCCCAGGTAGCGGTCCAAGTCCATCAGGCGAAAACGGAGAGACCGGCCTACCCGCGTGTGTGTCAGCTCTCCGACCTGAACCATACGGTAAAAGGTCTCAATATCTGAACTCTGACTATGAGGCAAAGTGATACGAAGTAGAGGGTAGAACGATAAGAGCGCAACAGACAAGGATTTTCGCGGGCTTTCTGAAGAGAAACCCGCTCCGTTCTTCTTGAGGGGCAAGCGACACCGACCTGGCGGGTTAGGCACGCCGTCTTAGGAAGGTCGTCGCCTCTGCTGTCGCGAAGGCCCGGCTGATTTGTTCAGGCTGGACTCCACCACGCGTGAGCAATAACTCAATCTCCAGCGCAAGAGAGGTCTTTTGCAGGGCAGGCGAGTCGGTGCTGAGAGTGTAGCCGATGTGAAACTCGTCGAGCAAC
>JBGPOI010000028.1:0-20404 GCA_041487975.1 Binatia bacterium
GCTGGCCGACGCCGGATTGATCGGCGCACGCCGCGAGGCATGACGGACAACAGAGACACGCGGTTTTGTCGGTTCATGACTACCAGGCCCAGCGCCAGCACAACGTAAGCAATGGCGTACCAGGAGCGAATGACTGGCGAAGGAAAGAAGAGCTGCAAGGTAAACAGCACGATCAGAAGCAGAGCTTCGGCGAGAGAAAAGGTAAAACTGGCAATCACCACCAAGGCAAAGATTGACTGCGCCGAAGTGAGCAAGACCTCGGCTACTTGTCGAGTGTCCAGATGCATCGAGGCAACATGCCCGGACGACAGGCTGTAGGCCAAAGGCAACATGCCCACCAAGAGGGTCCACTGGTTCACCGTCGAAGACACTAGTGTGGCGAGACTCGCCTGCGGGTTCCCTCGCAGCGCAAACAGGATCGCCACGATGAATTCCGGCGACTCGGAGGCCAGTGGCGCCAGCCACTGCACGAGAATAAATTCCTCGATCCCTAAAGTGCGACCCGAGGCCAGCAGCCCCTCGGCAAAAGGCTCGGCGGCCGAGAAGATGGTCAGGCCAGAGTAGACGAACAGTATTAGCGTAATTGTCCGTCGCACACCGGTCGCGAAGCGAGCGATCATTTCCGGGGGGCCTTCGAGTTCGGGCTCGACTACGCGCGCCCGCGACACCACGATCATATACAGGACAAACAGGATCAGGAGAAAGAAAGTGTCTACTAGTGAAAGCGTGCCTTTGAGGGGAAGAATGAACGAGTAGAGGGTCGCGGCGGCGAGTGTGAGTACTTCAACCCTTTGGTCTTTCCCCAGGGCGATCTCGCGTGTGCCGGTCTTGAGCCAGAAGGCAATCACCACCGTGGCCCAGCCGACCCCGATCAGCAAGCGGTTGGCGCCCGTCATGTTGGCGGTGGCGTAGGCCGTGTAGGAAGGATCTTTTCCCGCCTCCCAGGCAAAGTACATATCGACGGCATACTCAGGCAGGACCGCAATCAGTGCCAGAAACGCCAGAGCCAGCGCCTGGGGGATGTCCATCTGCGCCAGCTCGGCCGCCCACGACAGGAGAAAGGCCGCGCCAAAAATCGAGATGCCAGAGGAAAACGCCTGCCAGTGTGGGGCCAGGGGCACGCCAGAGAAATGGAGGATCAACCATTGCAGCGGTAGGGCCAACGCACCCACGAGCCAAAACCAGTTCTTCACTCCTCCTCTCCCGTACTGGTAAAAAATGTAGGGGCGGTTCGCGAGCCGCCCCTACGGAATACGTGATGCTGCCATGCGGCGCAAATCAGCCTTACAGTCCCAGTTCCTTCAGTCTACCCGGGCTATTGGTCCAGCCCTTGACGACCTTGACGAACAGCTCTAAAAAAACCTTGCAACCGAAGAATCGCTCTAGTTGCAAGCGGGCAGCCTGGCCAATGAGTTTGAGCCGTGTGCCACGTTCCCCAATGATGATCGCGCGCTGCGAGGGCCGTTCAACGTAGATGACAGCACGGATAAACAACAATGACTTCTCTGGCTTTTCAGTGAATTCTTCGACCATGACCGCCGTGGCATAGGGGACTTCTTGTTGGGTGTGGAGAAAAAGCTGCTCGCGCACCGCCTCTTGCGCCAGTACGCGTTCGCTCTGGTCAGTCAATTCATCCTCTGGATACAAAGCCACACTAACAGGGAGTAAAGCGGAGACCGTATTGAGCAGTTCCGCCGTGTTTTCCCCAGTCAGGGCACTCACCGGAACAAGGTCACGTCCGGGGAGGAGCACGGCCAGCCGTTCTAAAAGTGGGAGGAGAACCGTTCTGGAAACAAGGTCGATCTTGTTCACCACCACGATAACCGGCACTCGCACACCACTGAGACGCTGGGCAACGTCTTCATCCGCGGGAAGCACTCCCCGTTGGGCATCGACCAGAAAGACAATCACGTCGGTATCTTGCAAAACATGGAGCGCGGTTTCGACCATGCGCTGGTTGAGCAACGAGCCAGAGTGCGGATGGATGCCTGGCGTATCAACAAAGATCATTTGCGCGCGCGGCAAAGTCTTGATCCCGAGAATACGGGTGCGCGTGGTCTGTGGTTTGGGGCTGACGCTCGCCAGCTTGGCGCCGACCAGGGCGTTTAACAATGTCGATTTGCCGACGTTCGGCCGCCCAACCAAGGCAACAAAACCGCAGCGAAACTGCTCTTCAGGCGAGGATGTAGGGGTCTGTAGAGTCACAAATCTTCATAGCGTTCAGCGATCAGCAATCAGCTCTCAGCAGAAACGAGCAAAGGGGGCCAAAGTCCAAAGACTCTGGTCGTTTTACTTTTCATGCTGACCGCTGACCGCTGACGGCTGATCGCTCTTCTCCTCTATCGCGCGAAATCCGTCGCCCGAGTCTCGCGGATCACGGTGACCTTGATCTGACCGGGGTACGTCATCTCGCCTTCGATTTTCTTCGCTACCTCGCGAGCGAGCATCGATGCCTCACTGTCGGTCACCGAGCCTGGATCAACGATGATGCGGACCTCACGGCCAGCCTGCAAGGCAAACGATTTCTCCACTCCAGAAAATGAATTGCTGATGCGTTCGAGGGCATCCAGCCGCCGCACATAACTCTCCAACGTCTCCCGCCGCGCCCCTGGACGCGCCCCTGAGAGCGCATCCGCCGCATCCACCAGCGGAGCCAGCACGGTCTCAGCCCGTACTTCTTCGTGATGGGCAGCGATGGCGTTGACGATTTTCGCCGACTCGCCATACTTGCGCGCCACTTCGCCACCGATGATCGCATGAGAGCCTTCGATTTCGTGTGACACCGCCTTGCCGATGTCATGGAGCAAGCCCACGCGGCGGGCCTGTTTCTCGTTGAGACCCAGTTCAGCCGCCATGATGCCGCAAATGTAGGCAGTTTCTATCGAGTGCATGAGCACATTCTGGCCATAGCTGTAGCGATACTTCAGCATGCCCAGCAGCTTGAGCAGTTCTGGATGGATACCGTGCACCCCCAACTCAAGCACGGCTCGCTGGCCGGCCTCTCGCACCGCTTCTTCCACCTCCTGCTCGGCTTTCTTCACCACTTCTTCAATCCGCGCTGGGTGGATACGCCCATCGGCAATGAGGCGCTCAAGCGCGACCCGGGCAATTTCACGCCGGATTGGACTATGGCTGGAGATGAGGACCGCCTCAGGCGTGTCATCGACGATCAAATCGACGCCGGCGGCAGCCTCGATCGCGCGGATATTCCGCCCTTCTCGGCCGATGATCCGGCCTTTCATGTCATCGCTGGGCAAGTGAATGATCGATGCCGTGCGCTCAGCCACGAACTCACCGGAGAGGCGTTCGACAGCAATACAGATCACCTTTTTCGCCCGCCGCTCGGCTTCCTCGCGTGCTTCTTCTTCGATTGTGACGATGCGCCGGGCAGCTTCATGGCGAGCCTCTTCTAGCAGATGGTCCATGAGCATCCGCTTGGCCTCATCTCGGCTCATCCCCGCAATCTGTTCGAGCCGCTGGCGCGTCGCCTCTATGAGGTCAGCATACACCTGTTCTTTTTGTTGGAGCGCCTCTTCTTTGTCCTTGAGTCCATGCTCGCGACGAGACAGATCAGTTTCCCGGTTCTCCAGCGCCTCACCTCTCTTTTCCAGCGCTTCGTCCCGGCTTTGTAAGCGTTTCTCAGTCTGTTGGATCTCTCTTCTGCGCTCGCGTATCTCCTTTTCAAAGTCAGCTTTCGCTTGGAAGACGACGTCCTTCGCTTGGACCTCTGCTTCTTTCTTAATAACGGCGGCCTCTTTTTTTGCTTCTGTAATGATCAGTTTGGCGGCTTCTTCCGCCTGCGCAACGGTTTCCTTTGCCCACCGCTGACGCAGGAATACCACTACTCCCACGCCCAAGGCGCCACCCACCACTCCCAAGATCGCGTAGAGCAATGAGTCCATGGTCACGAACCTCCTTCCACATCACCCGGTAAGAGAGCATCGTTGTCCTCCTATTGTTCACGGCTTGATCGACTGCGACAGTACTCCTTTCTTCGTCTTTAGAAACGTCACCAGCACTGTATTCTTAAGTAGCGAACAAGAGAACCCCCTTACGATAGCCTGGATCAGCTATCCTGACACGTCGGGGGCAGTTTCCCCTTATTGGAGAGCGCAGGAAAAGGAAGAAGAGGCAGGGAAGACGAGAAGCGCGGCGATTGCTCAGGAAGGAGGAAGGATCTCTTTCTTCTCCTCTTTTTCTAGAGTCGGTGCGCACTGATCGGCAGTAACGGGGTTTACTCCGCTCTCTGGGGTTGCGATCCCATCCATTTTCTCGCTTTGCTCAAGCCGTTCAACCAGCACGGAGGACAAACGGGTAGCTTCCTGCTCGATTTCAGCTTCTCGACGGCTCGCTTTGTAGTACTCATCCGCAATGCTCATCGCCGCCATGATCGCCACGCGCAAAGGTACGGCGGTTTTAGCCGTCCCGCCCACCTGCCGCATCCGTTGATCTACATAGGAGGCAAGCTGTCTGACGTATTTTTCGTCGTCCTCGCTGTTCACGGTGAAGGTCTGGCCAAAGATATCAACCTCAATCAGCCGTCTCATCTCTGCATCCTTCATCCTTCGTCTTTTATAGAGTCGCCCAAGCCTTCGAAACGATTGAGAATCTTTTCTAGTCGATCACGAATTTCGTTACGTTCTCGCTCGTATTGCCGCAGTTGGCCAAGCAGGAGAGAGTACGCCTGCTCTCGCTCCCGCAGCCGCACCGCGAGGTCGTCTTTTTCAATACAAACCTGCTCATGACGAGCGAGGAAGCCACTGATTTTCGCCTCAAGTAGTTTCAGACTTTCCAGAGCCATATCATCAGCACACGCGACGAGGCCAAGCTTATTGCCCTGGCATCTCCCTGTCAAGAGAAATTGCCGACTCTGCACCCTCAGCCGGTGCGAATAGCGCCTCGACAAAGTCCACAGCGTCAAAATCTTGTAAGTCTTCTGCCCGTTCACCGAGCCCCACACAGCGGATCGGGACACCGAGCCGGTCAATAATAGACAACACCACTCCCCCCTTGGCTGACCCGTCCATCTTCGCCAGAATGACTCCGGTCAGCGGTAAGGCTCGCTGAAAGGTCTGCGCTTGACTCAGCGCATTCTGACCGGTGGCGGCGTCGAGTACTAACAGGGTTTCATGCGGGGCGCCAGGCAATTCCCGGGCAACGATACGCTGCACCTTTTTCAGTTCCTCCATTAAGGGAGTCTTGGTATGTAGCCGCCCGGCCGTGTCCACGATGACGACATCGACCCGGCGGGCAATCGCAGCCTTCATACCGTCAAAAGCCACCGCCGCCGGCGAGGCTCCGCTCTGATGCTTGATCAGGTCTACCCCGAGCCGTTCAGCCCACACTTCTAGTTGTTCGCTTGCCGCCGCGCGAAACGTGTCGGCGGCAACCAGTAATACTTTCTTTTGTTCTTGGCAAAAGCGTGCGGCAAGCTTGGCAATAGTCGTGGTTTTGCCTACCCCGTTCACGCCAACGACCATGATGACCCACGGTTTTGCCTGGCCGACCAACTCCGGGTTCGGCAGTTTTTGCAGCACCGCAAGCATTTCTTCCTTGAGGTAGGTCTTGAGCACGCTTGCCTCAGTCGGACGTTCGCGGCGGCAGCGCTCTTGCAAGCGAGCGATCAACTCAGCCGTCGTCTGCCCTCCGACATCGGCACCCAACAGGGCTTCTTCCAACTCGGAGAACACCTCTTCGCTCAAGGGCCGACCGCGCAACAGACGCTCTAACGGCGCGCTGAAGGCCTGTCGTAAGCGGGACAATCCCCTACGCCAGACAGACTGCTTCACTGAAGGTTCATTGGCGAGGCTGCTCGCAGAGAGAGCAGAACCTTCTTCCTGAGAATGAGACGGGGATGCAGCGTCAGCCTGGGCAGGGGACACCGAGGGATCCGGTGTTTCAGGCTCCGGCTCTTTCTTTCGCCAGGAAAACCACTGCGCCATCAAGACACTTGGACTGACACCACAGTGGACACGCCTGGTTCCTGCATCGTGACTCCGTACAGCGTGCCGGCCGCTTCCATGGTGCGTTTGTTATGGGTGATGAGGACGACTTGCGTAGTCGTACTCAGCTCTCTGATTAATTGGTTGAATCGGTCCACGTTGGCATCGTCAAGGGGAGCATCAACCTCGTCAAGCACACAAAATGGGCTGGGCCGAATCAGAAACAAGGCGAAGGTGAAACTGAGCGCCGCCAGCGCTTTCTCCCCACCGGATAAGAGTTGCAGTGAGCGCAGCCGCTTCCCTGGCGGCTGGACAGCGACCTCAACCCCACTCTCAGTCAGGTCCTCTTCGTTAGTCAGCATGATCTGCGCTTTCCCACCCTCGACGAGACGGCCGTACACTTCACGAAAAGTGATATCTACCTGGGCAAAGGTGTCACGAAAACGATCACGAGATTCGCGGTTGAGCTTAGTAATCGTGTTCTGCAGATCGTCGAGCGAGCGCCGCAAATCGGCCTCCTGCGATTGCAGAAAGGTGTAGCGCTCTTCCACCTCCGCCAACTCGGCAGCCGCGCCGGGGTTGACTTCGCCCAGCCGGGCAATCTTGTCGCGGAGTTCTTGGCGACGCGCTTCACTAATAGATTCATCGGGACAGGCGCTCGCGTATCTGGAGAGAACCTCCTCTACCATCGTACTATAGCGCTCACCGATCGTGGTTTCGACGTGTTCACGAGCCACACGTTTTTCGGCCGACTTCACTTCAATGCGAGACTTTGCCTCTTGCAGGTCGGTGTGGGCGGCGCGCCCTTGCTCCAGGCGCTCGTCATAAACACGGCTCTGGTCCCGCAGTCGGGCACACACGTCTTGCCGTAAGGTTTGCTCCTGCTCTGCGGCAGCCAGGTCAGTCGCGGTTTGGGTCAGATGGCCGGCCAACTCCGCGGCATTGTTCCGCATCTGCTCGCTTTCGCTCTCGGCTGCCTCAATCTCTCCCTGACAGGCGGCCAGGCGATCTCCCAGCTCTTGCTGTTGATCGCGCAGACGGGCAAGCTGCACGCGCATCCCTTGCTGACGCTCACGTCGCTCGGCAACACGCACACGCAGTTCGTCACAGCGCACCCGCTGCTGTTCCAGATTGACCCGAGCCTGGGCCACTTCGCCTTGCCGGGCTGTCAGTGCGGCCTCGCGCTCGCTGCGTCGAGATTTAAGCTCGACCTCACGATCCGCACGGGTCTCAATTTCCTGGAGCAAAGATTGCTGCTCACCCTGTAAAGTCTGTTGTTCGTAGGCCAGACTCTCGCTCTTATCGAGGAGACGGCGGCGCTCGCCTTCCAGCTTGCCTTCCTCACGCTGGAGGGCTTCACTCTCTTGCCCCAGGGTACGCGCTTCAGCCTCCAGGCGCAGGATTTCTCCTTCCAGGTCTTGCTGCTGCTGCTTTATCTCCTGGCGTCGCTGCATGAGGTCAGCCACGACCGCTTCCTGCCGCTCGACCTCTTCTCGCAGGACACGGATCTCCCGGCGCCGTTCTAGTAGCGCTTCCTCGGCAAACCCTTCGCTGCCCCCACTCACTATCCCTTGGGCGGTAATGACCTCACCCTCTGGGGTGACAAAAGTCCGATGCACACCATTCTGACGCCAGAGTTGGAAGCCGGCTCGCAAGTCGGGCACTAGCACCGCATCACCCAAAAGCGTCTCGGCTACCTCGCGATAACGCTGATCAACAGTCAGAAAGCTCAGCAGCGGACCTGTCCCTTCCCCCACGGTTGGACAATCATGGCCCTGTCCGTTCTCGGACGAGAAATCTTTCGCCTTCCTGGGGGAGAGAGGGATAAAGCTGCCACGACCGGCCCGGGTGCTGCGCAGGTACTCGACCGCGCTGAGACCGTCCTCCACGTCGGAGACGACGACGTATTCAAGCTTGTCGCGTAACACTGCCGCCACCGCCCGTTCGTACTCCTGGGGAACCTCGACTATCTGCGCAACCGCTCCGTAGATTCCCGCCGGAGACTCGGTGCTGGTCATAATGGATCGTACCCCTTGCGGGTACCGCTCGTAGTCCTCTTCCATTTCTTCCAGAGTTGCGAGCCGAGCGCGCAATTCAGCTTGTTTTGCCCAAGCGGTCGTCGATTCAGCATTGAGTTGCTCGCTCGCACTGACGACTTCGCGAAGCCCCCCCGTCTTCTCCGCGCGTTGATGCTGACCAGCAAGGAGGCGCTCACGCAGTTGCGCAGCGCGGGTTTGCGTAACAGCCAAGGCATGCTCAGTTTCCTGGCGCAAGCCCGCGAGTCGTTCAGCTTCATGAGTAAGCACGTCGAGACGCTGCTCGACTTCAGCTGCTCGCCGTCGCGCGTATAACAACGCATTCTGTACCTGGGCTTCTTGCGTGAGAAGATCGACAATCTCAGTCTTGACCTCCTCAGTGTTGGCTTCACACTGCGCCAGAGTATGTTGAAAAGTGTTGATCTCCTGCTCATGAGAGCGCAACTGTGCTTCCTCTTGGAGCAGAAGCTGTTGGGCCTCAGTATTGAGAGCCGACAGGTGGGCGCTCTCGCTCTGCACCTGGGCTTGTTTTTCCGTCAGTGCCGCCACCTCGCCTTCAGCAGTAGACGCGCGAGTTCTGGCTTGCTGTTCCTGTTGCAGGAAGAACTGTTTCTTCTGTTCCCCCTGACGAAGGGTGCTTTCTCGTGCATGCCGTCGTTCCGCAACCGCGTGCAAAGCCGCCTCTTCCCGCGCTAGGGCAGCAGAGGTCTCAGCCCGCTCGGCCAGCATCTGCTGTTCTGCTTGGGACAGGTGTGCTTCCTGTTGCAAGAGTTCAGCGCGTTGCGCATCGAGGTTGGCTAATTCTGCGGATAGCGCTTCGTACGCCCGGCACAGCAGAGTCAGATCCACAGTCCGCAATTCATCTTGCAAGGTACGGTACTGCTCGGCCTTTTTTGCCTGGCGGCGCAGCGACCCGAGTTGCCGTTCCATCTCGCGGAGCAGATCGGCGACTCTCGACAAGTTATCTCGCGTACGCTCCAGTTTCCGTTCGGCCGCAAGCCGTCGGTTGCGGTACAAACTCACCCCAGCCGCTTCATCGATCAGCGCGCGAATCTCTTCCGATTTGGCGTTGATGAGGTGATCGACCCGACCTTGTTCGATGATCGAGTAGGCCTTGGTGCCAGCACCAGTCCCCAAGAAAAACTCGACGATATCACGGAGACGGCAGGGAATTTTGTTGAGCAGGTACTCAGACTCGCCGGAGCGAAAGTACCGGCGTGAGACCATCATCTCGGTCCAGTTGCCCAGCGATCCACCATTGCCATTGGTAGAATCGGAGGCGGCATTTTCCAGCAGGAGAGAGACCTCTGCCATCCCCAGCGGGGCATTTCCTTCGTTACCGGCGAACACCACATCGCCCATTTCCTGGCCACGTAGATGGCGAGGGCTTTGTTCCCCGAGAACCCAGCGCAAAGCATCAACGACGTTGGATTTGCCGCAGCCGTTGGGCCCGACGATCGCCGTGATCCCTGCCGGAAAGGTCAGAACCGTCTTGTTTTTGAAGGATTTGAACCCGAGCAGTTCGATCTGCTTGATACGCATCTGCCCCACAACACCTCCAATCCTCCGCCGCCTCTCTACCTGATTGAGCAATGCTCAAGGGAAAGGACTGAAAAATCGTGTGACTACTATATCTTGTGGAGCAGGGAAAATCTACCGTTTCTTGGGTAATGGTGCAGTTTGACTCTCGTTCCAGTCTGAAAAACGTAGGGGTCCGATTCATCGGACCCGAAGAAGGGCTTGATGAATCAAGCCCCTACAACACGGCGCCGCACAGGAAACTGATAGTTGCTCCCACAGCTAAGCATGAAAATGACCCACTACCTAAGGATCAATAAGAAATCGTATTAGGTGTCGGCACTTCCTTATCGGGTCTTGCTGGCGGAACTTCTTATTTGCCGGTGAATACCGGCTTGCGTTTTTCCATAAACGCGCGCCGGCCTTCGATATAGTCCTGGCTCGCGAAGCAGCGGGCGACGAGTTCATCGCACCTGGCACGGTCTATTGCGGGCGAGGGCTTGGCGATCTCGCCCACCGCCGCTTTGACCGCCGCCATGGTCAGCGGCGCGTTTTCGGCGATCATACCGCAATAGGAGCGGACGTAGTTCTCCAGCTCCATATCCGGCACCACACGGTTGATCAGGCCCATCGCTTGCGCCTCAGCCGCGGAGAATTGACGTGCCGTGAAGAAAATCTCTTTGGCGAAGGCAGGATTCACGAGATCGACGAGCTTCTTGACGCCGGTCCAGCTATACCCGAGCCCGAGCCGGGCCGCCGGAATGCCAAAGCGCGCGGTTTCCGAGGCGATGCGTATGTCGCACGCGAGAGCGATACCGACCCCGCCACCGAGGCAGTAGCCGTGAATCATCGCGATGGTGGGCTTGGATAAAGCGGTGAGCTGCTGAACGGCGTGGGTGCTCATCGCATCGTAGTGGGCGATCGCCTCGGCCGAGCCGCGCTGCTTTTCGAATTGCGAAATGTCGGCGCCGGCAACAAAGGCTTTGTCGCCGGCACCCTTCAGCACGACCACGCGGACCGCAGGATCGTGCTCATAGTGTTCGACTATGACCGAGAGTGCCTCCCACATCTCCAGAGAGACCGCATTGCGGCGCTCGGGATTGTTGAACACGAGCCAGCCAACGCCGGCTTCGACCTGGGCAATTACGCGCTCGCTCGGGGAAATCATGCCTTACTCCTTTGGGTTTCCACCGCCTCAGCGCTGGGTTTGTACGCTCACCGCAGCCCGCGGATCGCGCCGGCCCCAGCGTCCTCGTTCAACGGTACTAAAAAATTCCTGGACCTCGCGATTAAACACCGCCGGCTCTTCGAGGTTCACGGCATGGCCGGTCCGGGGCTGCACGAACAACCCGGCCGTCGCGATGGTGCGTTTCAGGAAGACGCTGGGCTCGATGCAGGCGTCGTCCTCATCGCCGACCATAATCAGGGTGGGGATCGTCAGTGCCGCAAACTGTTGCGCAAAATCGTACAGGGAAGGTCGCCTGCCCTGGTAGTTTCTCATCGTCAGCGATGATCCCTGGGCGGAATGTTGGCCCAGGTGGTCGACGAATTCCTGCCACCCGCGCGGATCCTTGTTCAGCAACTGCACCCGGCTGGCGCTGACGCCCATTTCCTGCGCCAGCACTGGCGCTCCTTCCTGTAGAAACCTGTGCGAATTCACCTCGCATTGCTTCATGAAGTCCTCGCGCTGCTCCCTGGCCGAGCCGCTACCGCAGCCCGCGGCGACGAGCGCACTGGCCAGCTGGGGATGCCTAAGCCCGAACATCAGCGTCGCATACGCCCCCTGGCTGAGCCCCACGACATGGGCTTTGGGCGCCCCGACGTGGCGCATGACTGCGGCTATGTCATCGGCAAAGTAGGTGTAATTGTATGCGGCCTCGTCCTCGGGGACATCCGAGGGAGTATAGCCACGGGCGGCGTAGGTGATGCAGCGATAGTTGCGCGAGAAATAGCGCACCTGGGGTTCCCACTCCCGATGGTCCGCGGCGAACTCGTGCACGAAGACGATCGGATACCCGCTCCCGGTTGCTTCGACGTAGAGCTTTATTCCCTGTGAGTCAGCGTACGACATGCGTGCCTCCTGGTTAGCGTTCAAGCGACCGCCGATGCCGCAGGCACGAGAGAAAACGCACCGTCGGCAGACTCAAGAAGACAATCGACGACGACAACCGAAGAAGAAGGATTGTAAGTCACTCGGGGCATAGGAAAAAGCACTCCAGTATCCCGAGGCAGGTCGCCGGTAAAATGAATACAAAGATTCCCTGAGTGTTCCTTGAGAGCGTGATGAATTTCCTCTCGTCCTTCGCTGTGAGCCACCACCCGCCCCTTGCGGAGAGAGGTAGTAGCATCAAGCTCGTAGTCTGCGATCAGAAGCCACTGGTTTGGATACCTGGCTTTCATCTGTTTTTGAGTAAGTGAAGGCTTTTTGGACATCAAATTACCCTCCGTCCCATTGGTCAGTATTACGCCGGTCCAGGCATTGCCGGCTCAGCACGCTCAACTCTCAATCTCTCCGCCATGAAGTCTCTGTTGATCACTTAAATTGCTGGAGGAAGACGACCTGATTGTGTAGCTCATCCGCGGTCAGGCGATCCAGCAGACGCAGCACACACCGTAACAGCTCGCCAAATTGCCGTTGGCTGAACTGTACGGAGAGAATGAGACCAGCATGCTCGCGACCGGTCATGTACCACGTGTGAGCCAAGGGGATGAAGTCTTGGGCGTTGTAGGTCAGCAAGGCCATTCCCTGTTCAGCCGCGTAGGTCAGTTGAGCCTCATCGGAACCTTCCATATTGCCGGCCTCCAACGCACTCTGCGCCCGATAACCTCGCTGGCGCAAGGCAGGGGCAAGATGAGGGCCAACATCTTCATCGGTGTAGATGGCAGCAAACAAATGCTGCGGGTCTAGGGGCGTCACTTCATTGCTGCTTTGGGGAAATGCACCATGCCTTGCTCATCCACGGTCAGGCCGTGTTTCGCTGCCAGCGTTTCAAGGCGATTGTTGACAATCTCCTGCTCAATCTCCGGCTGGTGATCGAGATAGTAACTGATAGCGTCGTAGACCGCCGCTGCCTGCAGGTGGGGATGAGCTTGAAGGATCTCTTCCACCATGTCGCCGGCTTTGTACAGAGTAGCGATATGCTGCACAGAAATCCGAGTTCCCTTGATTGTCGGCCGGCCACCACAAATGTCGGGCACGCGAACAATGTAGGGGTGTTCCGTTTGTTGCATCTCGCTGGCCTGGGAGAGGGTGGTTGTCATAGTCCCTGTTCCTTTACGGCATAGTACCGTACCGGGCTAGTTGAGGCAAATCTTCACTCTGCCTTGGGTGCATAACAATTTCTTGGACATTTGGCTGTTGGCAGCCTTTTTCCGTTCTTCTCTACCCCTTAGCCCTGAAGAATTCTGGTGAATTTCCGCGTGTCAATACTGCCTTCATTGAAAAAGCCAGGATTTTGTTATGCACCCCTCTGCCTTTTCTGGAGCGCTAAGCCGAGGTCTGCCCCTGCACCTGATGACGAAACTCAAGGGGGGCAGCTATTGCCTTGAAGGGTTCTCTCGTCCCACCGGTCCCGATCACCACAATGGTGCCATAGCCGAGAATGCGACCTAGGACAGACTGGTCAACGCCGATCGTTTCCACCTTCGACAAAAGCAGTTCAAGCGTATGGCGAGAGATAAAACCTACCTTTACCAAAACCCGCTTATTGGTCACGGCAAATTCTGACGTGTGATATTGAATCAAGGGGTTGATGGAGAGCAACAAGGCTAAGACGAAAAAGGTACAAGGCCAGAAGGTGCTGGATTCCTGCAGAGATCAGGAGCCAAACAGCTCTGCGAAGCCAGAGGGGACAACCTTGTGATTACCACCAATCGAAATTATCCACGAACGGAAAGACGCCCAACAGGCAGTCTATCGGGCAATCAAAGGTGAGCAGCAGGCTGCGAGCACAACACCGGGCCGGGCACTGGACACCCTGGAACGAATACTGGCCGTACAAGGAAAAGAAACGGACGAAGGGACACTGATCGTTATACAGCGTTTTCGCCCCGACGCTTTCTTCACGGCCGAGCAGCAAGCACGGCTGCAGGAACTGATGAATCGCTTTCATGATGCCCATGACACTGGGCAAGACCTCTCTCCCGAAGAGAAGCAAGAGATAGAACGCCTGGTGGATGCCGAATGGCAGGCTGCCATAGAATGAGGAGCTGCCATCCTCAGGAGAGTCCTATACCCGGCAAGTTGAAGAACTCTTGCTGACACGCCTTATGGCTTCCGGGCTTGGGCGGACAATTCCTTAGCGACAACGAGCGCAAATTCCGCAGGGCTGACTATCCTTGTTTTGCCAAATACCGAAAAGGGAAAGGCTGGAAGACTACCAGGTTTCAAGTTGGCTGAGACCACAATATTGGTGTCATAGACCACCTTAAGCCGTGTCATGCTTTTTGCTGGGCCTTCGCCTGACGGACCGCTTCAATCTCTGTTTCAATCTCCTCTAGAGTGAGCTTATCTGCGCCACGGCGTTTGGCTTGCGCTTGGAGTATCGCCATTGAAGCAGGGGTTTTCACTACTGCCTGCAAGTAGTCCTCAATACTCAAAATGACGGCCCTCGCCTCCCCCTTTTTAGTCACAACAAACCGTTCACGGTTGCGCGCAACACGATCCAAGATTTGCCCCGAGTGGCTTCGAACGGTTAACGCAGGGACATTTCTGGTCGTAGGCTGAGACTTCATCCCTTTAGCCGACATAAGGCTTCCTCCAGATCTCAGACAGGGAACCAAATAGAGCTCCTAGACGGAGTTACCGCTCCAACAGCTCTGTGTTCCAATACGCAGCGTCTACCGGGTTCAGGTAGGGCAGCCACTCTTGGTAGCGCTTGAAGCTGAACGTCTCCAGCATGAAGGGCGTCCACTCCGGCCGAAACGGCTGGCGGATCAGATGCATACTGGCCTCCTCAGGCAGCCGTCCCCCCTTGACCCGATTACAAGAAAAGCACGAACAGACCACGTTCTCCCAGGTCGAGAGTCCCTCACGTGACCGTGGGATCACATGGTCGAGGTTGAGTTCGGCGCGCGCGAACTTGCCGCCACAGTACTGGCACGTGTTCTTATCTCGGGCAAACACGTTGAAGCGGCTGAAGCGGACATGCCGTTTAGGAACCCGGTCATAGGCCACCAGCAGGATCACTCGCGGCACCCGAATAGCACGTCCAGTCAAGCCGATGGTATCGTCATGCAGCGAAGCCGAGAACGTACTCCAACTCTCATAGTCGAAAGTCCGGTACTGCTGATCAACGACCTTGGCGAGGCCCTGATAGACCAGGGAGAAGGCCCGGCGGACGGAGGTGATGTGGACCGGGAAATAGGACCGATTGAGTACGAGCACCTTTGTATTCAACACGCTCATCTCTCTCAAATCCTTACCAGAGCAGGATTTTTCCGGTTACAGTACCGGCACACCGATGCCATGTCAAGGATTGTAGCATTTAGCTTTCAGCTATCAGCTTTCAGCCCAGAGGACAGGAATCGGCGAACCGGGGAATCGGCGAATCGGTGAGTCGAAAATCATTTCTCCGGTTCTTCTTGTCCGAGGCTGACCGCTGACCGCTGATCGCTGACGGCTGATTGCTTCCCTTGCACTTTCCCCGCGGTTTCCGCTATAGTCCCTTCCAGTTTGTGAGAAGGACAAAAATAGAGGTGATGGATCTCCGACAAGCCTACGCACGGATCTTGCCGCTAGTTGAACAACCAGCCCGCTATACGGGAGGAGAACGTGGGACAGTCGTGAAAGATCCCGCACAGGTGCGGTTGCGCTTCGCTCTTGCCTTTCCCGAAGTCTACGAGATCGCTCAGTCCCACCTTGGTTTACAAATCCTGTATAATTTGCTGAACGGGCGCTCAGACATTCAGGCGGAGCGAGCCTATGCCCCGTGGGTCGATATGGAGGCCCTTCTCCGTCAACACGGGCTACCGCTGGCCTCACTGGATACGTGCTCCCCGCTTTCTGCGTTTGACATCGTCGGCTTCAGCCTCCAGTACGAATTGACTTACACAAATATCCTGATGATGCTCGACCTCGGAGGGATTCCGCTGTTGTCCCGCGAGCGCAATGCCACGCATCCGCTGGTGATCGCCGGCGGCCCCTGCGCTTTTCATCCGGAGCCGATTGCCGACTTTATCGATGCGTTTCTTTTGGGCGATGGCGAAGAGGCGATTTTCGACATCTGCGATGCCTACCTGGCTTGGGACAAGGAAGACCGGTTGGACCTGCTGAGGGCTCTGAGCCGCATCCCCGGCGTGTACGTACCCGCTTTCTTTAGTTTAGAGCACACCGAGGATGGTACTCTGCGTGAAATCCGATCTCTCGCTCCAGACCAAGAGGTCGTGCACAAGCGCGTCGTGCGCGACTTGAATTCCATCCCGGCACTCAGAAGTCAAGTTGTCCCCAACGTCAACATCGTCCACGACCGCATAGCCGTCGAAGTGATGCGCGGTTGCGTCCGCGGCTGCCGTTTCTGCCAGGCCGGTTATATCTACCGCCCGCTGCGGGAACGGGACCCGCGCGCGTTACAACAACAGATTGAAAAATTAGTCGAGCAGAGTGGCTACGAAGAGGTTTCGCTCTTGAGCCTCAGCACCGGCGATTACAGCTGTATAAATCCGCTCTTGCGCGAAGTCATGAACCGCTTTGCCGGGCTCAAAGTGTCGGTCTCGTTGCCCTCCACCCGCGTGGACGCGTTGTCCCCACACATCTTGGAAGAGATTCGCCGCGTCCGTAAAACCGGCTTTACCTTAGCCCCGGAAGCCGGCTCGCAACGGCTGCGCGATGTGATCCAGAAGGAGTACAAAGAGGAAGAACTGATCGAGGCAGCACACATGCTTTTTGGTCTGGGCTGGAAGAGCGTCAAGCTCTACTTCATGCTGGGCCTGCCGAGCGAGACCGAGGAAGACCTGTTGGGTATCGTTGATCTCAGTCGCAAGGTGTCTGCCGCCGGTAAGCATCGTCGCCAGGTCACAGCCAGTGTCTCGACTTTTGTTCCGAAACCGCACACCCCGTTTCAGTGGGCGGCGCAGCTCAGTCTGGAAGAGACCGAAGCTCGCCAGAAACTCCTGCGCACGACTCTGCGACGCTATGGTATCCAGTTCAAATGGCACGATGCCCGGCTCTCGTTTCTCGAGGGCGTGTTCGCTCGTGGCGACCGGCGTCTGGCCGCGCCTTTGCTGACCGCCTACCACCTGGGCTGCCGCTTTGACGGCTGGACTGACAAGTTCCGCCTCGACCTCTGGCAACAGGCTTTTGCCACACACGGCATCGACCCTAACTTTTACCTGCGTCGCCGGCTCCTCGATGAGCCCTTGCCCTGGGACCATCTCGATAGCGGCGTGACCAAGAAGTGGTTACAGCGTGACCTGGCCAAGGCTTTTGCCGCCACGTTGACGCCGGACTGTAGTGTCGAGCGGTGCTCTTACTGTGGAGCTTGCGATTTCAAAACTGTCCGCAATGTCACCTATCATTTGAATGGCGCCAAGGGCGCAGACCATCGCGGTTCTCAGGTCGATACCTGGGCGGCAACCCTCTTACCGGAGCACGACGCCTGGGGCACTCGGCAGTGGCAGATGATGCAGGAAAAACGGCAACAGAAGGGGTCAGGGGCTGGGGGCCAGCATATGGACGAAACGGAGAAACGGAGAAACGGAGAAACGGAGAGAAGGGTCCCCGATTCCCCGATTCCCCGATTCCCCGATTCATTCTCCACCCGACCCTCAACCCCTGACCCCCAACCTCAGACCTCTGGTAACGCCGAGGACTGGCTTGCAGGCGACCCCAACACTATCGCCGCCAGTCGGGCTGAACACCGGCCGGCGGTGGCACGTGTCCGTGTCATGTACAATAAGCTGGAAGAGGCACGGTTTATTGGAGCAAAAGAGACTGCTACCCTCTTTGCGCGCGCCACTCGGCGTGCACACTTGCCGGTCGCGTACAGCCAAGGCTTTCATCCGCTGCCACGGCTCAGTTTCGGTCCGGCTTTGCCGCTCGGCATCGAGAGTGAAGAAGAGTTCTTGGACATCGAGTTGAGTGAAGCGTTGGCGGCAAGCGAGGTGAACCGTCGGCTGGATGCAGAATTACCCCGTGGGTTTGCTGCGCAGTGGGTCGAAGCCATCGACCTGCGTACTCCGAGTATCGATGCCAGCATCCGCGCCTTCCATTACGTAGCAGCATTGGACTCTTTACCGGTAGACAAGCAAGAGCCCGCCTTTCTGGCGACACAGCTGAGCGAGTTCCATACAGCCACGAATTTCCCTATGCGCAAACACTCTCGCGGCGGGGAAAAAATCGTGGACGCCAAACAGTTTGTCTCTAGAATCACGCTCACGACACCACTTATCCTGAGCCTGGAAACGCAGATGACCGCCGCGGGAACGATCAAACCCCACGAATTTGTGGGTGTACTTCTCGGCCTATCTGCGGAAGAGATCAAAGTCCTGCGCTTGCGAAAGATTCAGACCTTTTTTCACTCCCCTCCCGTCTCACCAACGGAACCAACGAGTGAAGAGGCCCCAGACACGCCGCTGCTGACTGCGGCAAACTAATTTTACGTGCGCCAACGAATCATTATCAATACAACCCCCCAAGAAGCTCGGGTGGCGTTGCTGGAGAACGACACTCTGGCCGAGATTCACATCGAACGCGCCCAGCAGCGCAGTATTGCCGGCAATATCTACAAGGGGAAGGTGGCGCGCGTGCTGCCGGGCATGCAAGCCGCCTTCATCGAGATCGGTCTGGAAAAGGCCGGGTTCATCCACGTTTCGGACTTGTTCGGCGGACCGCTGCCTTCGGGTTTTTTTGAAGACGATGAACACGAGGTCTCGTCATCCGAGGACGTGCCGGAGGAAGACCACGTCGGAGAAGACCCGCCAGCCTCCGGCGAAGCTGCCGCGCCACCGAACGAACGTGGGCGGCGCGAACGTTTCATCCCGCACCTCCCGCTCGAAGAGCGCCTCAAAAAGAACCAGGAAATTCTGGTCCAGGTCACCAAAGAGCCGCTCGGCACCAAGGGATCGCGCCTGACTTCGCATATTTCTTTGCCCGGACGCCACTTAGTGTACACCCCCACCGTGAATCATATCGGCGTCTCGCGGCGTATCGCTGACGATAAAGAACGCAAGCGGCTGCGCGACATCGTGCAAGAGTTACGCCCGCCCGAGGGTGGCTTCATCGTACGCACAGCGTGTGAGGGGCTGACGAAAAAGGAGATGCAGGACGACATGAAGTTCCTGCTCAAGCTCTGGAGCGGCATCGCCAACAAGAGCGAGAGCGTCAGCGCCCCGGCCCTGCTGCACGATGACATGGATGTCATCCTGCGCATCATGCGCGACCTGTTCAGCCCTGACGTGCAGGAAGTGGTCGTCGACACTCCGCAAGACTACGAGCGCGTCAAAGAGTTTGTCGCCGCGTTCTTGCCGCGACTCACTGGCCGTGTCAAGCTGCACGACCGGTCAGAGCCCATCTTCGACTACTACAACATCGAGCCGCAAATCATCAAAGCCCTCGATCGCCGGGTGTACCTCAAATCAGGCGGGCATATCGTCATCGACCACACCGAGGCGCTCACCGCCATCGACGTCAACACCGGACGCTTCGTGGGCAAACGCGACCAGGAAGAAACGATGCTCCAGACCAACCTGGAAGCGGCCAAGGCGGTGGTCGAGCAACTGCGGCTGCGCAATATCGGCGGACTCATCATCATCGACTTTATCGACATGGAGCGGGCGGCGAATCGCAACAAGGTCACCGAAGCCCTGCGCGAAGCGCTGAAAAAAGACAAGACCCGCAGCAGCATGCGCAAGATCAGCGAACTCGGGCTGGTGCAGATGACCCGCAAGCGCACCCGCGAGAGCTTGCAGCGTCAGCTCTGCGACCCCTGCACGTACTGCGAAGGGAAAGGGCATATCCGCTCCGTGCCGACCGTTGCCGGGGATATCCTTCGACAGCTCCGTAAGGAAACCTATCTCCATCCCGAGGCGCAACAGCTCGTCGTGAAGGCTCACCCCGAGGTGATTACCTTTCTCTATGACGAAGAAGGAGAGCGACTCGACGAGTTGGAACGGCAGCTCCGCAAACGGATCTTTCTCCGCGCCACCCCAGGCTTTCATCACGAACAGTACGAGGTGAGTGTGGACGCGCCCCTGCAGAATCCATCCCAACCACGCGAGACGAAAGCCCAAGAGGTTGCCGCTGCGGCGCCACGCCATCACCCCGCAGCTAGGGCGAGCGGCGATAGATAATCTTGACGCCTATAGCAGAGCGGAAGAGGGAGACCGCAGACCTCCCCTATTCGATCCAGTCGAACGCGCGCGTAACGGCTCTTCGCCAATCCCGGTAAAGTCTCTCGCGCGAGACCGTGTCCAGGGCCGGGGTCCATTCTTTGTCTCTCCCCCAGTGAGTGCGCAGTTCTTCCACCGTGTCCCATAAGCCAACGGCGAGACCGGCGGCGTAGGCAGCTCCCAGGGCAGTAGTTTCCACCATAGTTGGGCGAATGACAGGCACCCCAAGAAGATCGGCCTGGAACTGCATGAGTAGTTCGTTGTGGACCATGCCGCCGTCTACCTTCAGTGTCACCAGCGGTAGACCGGAGTCGGCGTTCATCGCGTCCAGCACTTCGCGGGTCTGAAACGCCGTGGCTTCGAGGGCGGCACGGGCAAGGTGGCCCTTGTTGACAAAGTGAGTCAACCCCACGATCACCCCGCGTGCGTCATTTCGCCAATATGGAGCAAACAGGCCGGAGAAGGCTGGCACGAAAAAGATGCCGCCACTATCGTCCACAGTCCGCGCCAGCGCCTCAATCTCCGCCGATCGCTCGATCAGACCAAGATTGTCGCGCAGCCACTGCACCAACGCGCCAGCAA
>JBGPOI010000029.1:0-20176 GCA_041487975.1 Binatia bacterium
TCAAATCAGGTTTTCGCAGAAACACTTCTGAGTGCAGTAGGCATTTCGGTCTTCAGAACCTGTCGTTCAGCAATACAGCAGGCGTTCAAACGCCCGTTTTTCGCGGGTTTCCAAGGCTTATCCACCCCGTGAACGGTTACTATTTCCCTGAGCGATTACTAACAAAATTATTGTACCAACGCTTGTTAGGACTTAGCTTCGTAAATTCTATCCAGATGAGACCCTTTCCATACTCAAATGTGTACTCATTCGTGGTCAGGTTGTGTAGAGGAATTAAGAGCTGACCTTCGAAACCCGGGTCAATAAGAGGTCCAGTACCTAAGAGTAGACCTCGATGCACGTGTTGAATCCTTAGGTTGAAGCGTAACGCTATGTAATCAGGAAGACGAAAAATAGATTCCGGAGTCACAAAGGCAATGGAGTTTGGCTTCAAACAAAACTTGTCTCCTTCCTTTGTAACCGTTCATGGGGTGACCGGCAGTAGTATTGTGAGTTAATCACGGGTTTGTGGCAGCAGTGAGGGCGGCTCAGTGTCCGCATACAGCGCCTGGCAGCACTGAGTGAGATAAGTCAGCACATTGCGCTCTTGTTGACGACACGTCGCCAGTGCCGTCAGAATGTTCTCCACAACATGACTCCCAGTTGCACTCTCCGTTCCATAGCTGGTTTTGCGCCACTGCACGGCATGCCGCAGCGCGCGCTCGGCCGCATTATTGGTGGGCGCGATCCCCTCTACCCGTACAAAGGTCCACAAGGCCGGCTCCACCGCCCGCAACTCCCGACACGTAGCGGCCGTCTTGGGACAGGCACAGTGGGTGCCCGCTTCCAACTCTTCCCGGACCAACCCGCGCAGAAAGCGCCCATAGCGCCGAAACGTAGACCGGGTCCAAGTCCCGTCCCGTACCCAGTACCACCAGCCAAAGAGCACGTCGGCATATTCCAGCAGTTGCCACCCCACCGCTTCTCCCACCCCGCCCCGATCAATCATCGCTTGGAAATCCCGGCGCAGGTGTGCCCAGCAGAGCTGGCGCAACCGCAGGGGCTGCCTATTGTAAGCTTTGGCCCGATCACTGGTCAGGACGCCTGCATACTCCTCGCCCAGCAACTCCCACAACACTTTGGCCCCCCGCGAGGTACGAAGGCAGAACACACTGACCCACGGCGTCACGGCCACCCACAGATAGCTCCGGCGGACTTGCTCCCACCACGTCGTCTCATCGACGTTCGCGGCCTGCGTCTGCACGTAGGCCCGGGCTTCCTGCACCGGCGGGTCCAAGGCTGTAGCGACCGTCTGTTCCACCTGACAGACTTCCCCCAGTGCCATCGGCACCCCCAGCACATCGGTACAGAAGCTGGCTACCATCCGCTTGCTCATCCGATACGCCCCGCTGCACAGCGCCACCAGACTGGCCAAGCGCGGGCCATAGCTGGTCGTGGGCACGCCTGGGGGCAGGCTCCCGCAGGTGGTGATCCCACAGCCAGGACAAACCAAGCGATGCAATTGGTATTCTCTCACCTCTGGGGTGGGAGGCGGCACCTCAATCACTTGATGCCGCAGCGGCTGGGGATCATCGCCCTGCACCGCGTGCCCGCAAGCGCCGACAGTACGTCGGCTTACAGGGGATGACTTCCTGGACCTGGGCCAGCGGCACCAACGTGCGCTCATAGCGCGTATGCCCTGGCTGGGCGCCCGGTTTGCGCCCCGACGGCGTCCGCGGTGGCGCCCGCTTCACCGTCGGCGGGTCCGCCGAGGGCGGCCGCGAGGAGTTCTGCGATGTCTGATTGAGCCGTTCCTTCAACTCCGCCACCTCCGCCGCCAAGGCCGCAATGCGCTGCTCGTAGCTCTCGATCAGCACCCACAGCGCGCCTTGGACAGGGGGCGGAATCTGCTCCCACAGCTCCTTAGGCAGGGGCGGCTCTCTTCTCATACCGTCGCTTCACATATCTCAGCCGTAGAGTTACCTCAAGCTCGGGTCATGAACGGTTACCCTTCCTTTTCAAGAAGAAGGGTATGCTTTTCGCCTTTCTCATCCCAGTAAATGCACTTACCCTGCAAGCGAGCTTCGTAGGATGCTGATTTTAGGTCTTCTGGGTAAAAAGGGTAGATCATACCCGTTTCGCGGACATAGTCTTCGATATCGGCGGAATTTAACAGCGCGGGCGGAATATCAGGGAAAGGGTCTTTTGACTTGTATTTTTTGAACCGAGCTACTGCCTCCAAATTGCTCTTTGGATGGTCACTCATAACAGTCGACCAGAGTTAGATACGTTTCACGAATGACGACGGCCCAAACCCAACATAAGCGATAGAGGCTCCGATAAGGGATTCTACTTGAGCGACAAAGCGCGAGGCTTTTTCTGAGAGAGCGCCCAAATACCGGCAAGACATGTCCATGTAATCCAGGTGGTTCAGAACAATATGAGTAGGTGCGTTCACTAAAATTGCCTGCCGTACAACGTCAGCATGAAAGCGGGCAACTCTCCTCGCCGACCGCGTAACTGACGTATGTTCTATAATGGGTGAGGGACTTCCTGACTCCAAAGACACAGTCTGCCAGTCAATTTCGTCTGGTAGCGGGCCAGAATTTCCTCCGACTCTAATTGGAAATGTGCGTAACACTAAGACGACCTCATCCACATCGAGAGGACTGAGCCCGGCCTCAGAGATGAAGGCTGCTGCGGTCGTATCCCGGCTTGTCACGTAAGGATAGTAGACGGAATGCAAAAGCGACAAACCAAATCCCTGTGTGCCCTCGACAAGTATCCTGTCTCCAGCCTCCAGGTGAGCCCGCATGAAAGGCACTACTGGTTTCACAAACTGCAACAAACGCTCCTCCTGCTTCGCTAATCGGACAGAGGAGCCTCGATCGATTCGTTTACGGACAGCTGCACCGGTGCCACTTAAGGTTGAGCCGATGGACTGGCGTAAGTGGCTGTTCCGTTCTTCGAGTCTTTCGCGCTCGGTAATAATCACAGCATTGGGATCGACAAGCAGGCGATCCTCAGAAAGTCCTGCACGAGCAACCTCATTGAGGAGGATATCTGGATCGATGTAGCTTCCGGCGCCTAGTACGCACCTTACGTCAGGAAGAAGCGCAGCGGTAGGCAGCTGCCGAAAGACGATAGGAGTACCAGATGGATCGATGACCGTGTGTCCAGAATTTGGTCCGCCGACACGTATCGCTATCGTCGCCTTCTTCTCTTGGGCAAGAAAATAAGCAACTTTTCCCTTGCCCTCTGATCCGAACTGTCCTCCAACAACCACCGTTATTGGCATGCGAAAGACTCACTGTTCACGTTTTTTTCACAACCTGTAACTTGAGAGATCTTTGACAAGAAGGCTTCCAGACTACCTGTGTTAGCGATCTGCACATGAGCTAGGAATGCTAACTTAACAACTTCAGCTTCGACTGCATGGGCACTTGCTCTGGCAAACTTCTTTTGTGTTCCTCCAGCGGCAATGAAACGCTCTTTTCGAATTGCGCTAGGTGAAGTGACGTGAACGTGCAGGAAAGCGGGGCCGAAAGCTTCCACCAGAAATGCATGGTCTTCGGGGAAGCGCAGTCCATCAATAACCAGATTCCCATGTTCTGGAAGTCTTTGGACGAGTCGTTGGCACAGCCAGCGCTGTCCGGGATTCTTGTTCACTTCTTCTCCTAGTTTCTGAAGAGCCGCTCGGCTAGGGTCTATTCCACGATCACGAAGGATATCTGCCAGTACAAGACTGAACCTGCCGTAATGAAAGCCATACGACTTTAAGAACTCTCCCGCTGTCGTTTTCCCCGCAGCGATAGACCCGCTTAATCCGATAACTTTCCGTGCTCTCTATGAATGCGGAGCAATCTTGAGATCGGGGATAATCAAGTATTCTTCTTCTGCGTTGCCAAGCGCCTCAAATTTACCGCTCCAGAAGAAGAGCCCTACAAGAGCGGATGTGATCACATCGAGTTCATCGTGACTTACTTGATGGTCGAGAAAGTCTCCCTTGACACCAAACTCAGCCAGGCCGCTCTTGAGGAACTCAAGACTCGCTCGCTTCCTCGGGATCTTCATAATGTCTTGTGCTGCACCAGGATAGCTTTCGACCACTGGTATTCCCATGCCTCTGAGCTGTTTCGCAAAACGAATCCCTCGTGCAGTCAGTCCCTGCATGCTGTTGATCAAACACGGATAAACGTTAATACCCCGTTTCTTCAGAACTCTCTCGCAATATCTGGTGATCCCGAACTTGTGGCGTCCCGGGTCATCATCGCGGACTGAGGTCCTTCCCTGAGGAAGAGACAGGGGAGAATCGATGGAAACCAGAGTTGGTTTCGCATTCAGAGTTGCCTCTATTATTTCAACGTCAGAGGCAAGTCGATGTGTGAGCGCATGATCTCCTTCTAGCAGACACCATCCAGACGGTCGGTTTTCTGAGCCGGTGAGATCGATACCAACGATTCGCAGCTGAGGAAGTTCTTGAGTAAGAGCAAGATCTTCTAACAAAATGGTTGGACCGACCTTTGCCCGGTTAGGGAAGAATCGCAGTCCATCGAAAGTAGGTGCTTTCTCGGAAGGCCATTTGGGTTTTCTCGAATTTAGAGAAAATCGATGCACGGACCGGAGACAGGAAGGAAATTTTTGTTTCTCAAGGAGACGAGCAACAACAACGTCGAAGATGAGCTTCATTCCCTCCACGTCAGCGTGATTATAAGAAAGCAGGAGGTTGAGCGCATCATGGTCACCCCGAAGAGCCTGATACCACAGGAGGGGAGCTGTCTCCCCCACTAGGTTTTCCAGGTACGCCGGTCTTTTGATCTCAATTAGACGTTCAACCTTTTTTTGCCCGCCTGATAACCCTACTCGCCTCGCAAGGAAGCGGAGGTCTACGTGGGCCGTAGGAATGTGGAGATCTGGGAACTCCTGACGGAGAAACGGGAGATCGAAGAGCGTTCCGTTAAACGTAACGATGGCCTTGGCCTCTCGGAGGGCAGTTCTGAGTGGACGCTCGTTGCCTCCTTTGATGTAAAAACTGTACTTCTCACCTATGCTCCAGCCGACCACTGTGATCATATCGTAATATCGGCTGAGTCCGGTCGTCTCGATATCCAGGAACAACGTCTTGGCAGGAAAGGTCAAAGCAATTCGATAGTGTTCTTGGCGAGGCAAGTTTCTCGCGAAGAATTCGGCATCGCTCTCTTCAAGCGCTTTTCGGGAGGAATAGAAAAGTCCATTCCTCGACCCGTTCGAGAAAGTTGGGAAGAGCGAGAGCTGGGGTTCTCGTCTTAACTCCACGTCGTCCCAGGATATCAATCCCGAACCCCAGAGACCGATTTCCTTCTTTGCCCCAATTCCCCTTAAGTGTTGAAAGGTTGATAAGAGCATCCCCGCCTCATCCGGTTCTCAACAGCCAATGCCAGATCCGTAAGATTTGTTCGAACGCAAAGGCCAGACGTTTTCTTTTATGTGTTGCACGTAAGCATGATCGACCAACTCCTCCTCCTCAAACACGTCCATCATCCCGAGGATCAGCTTGCTCTCGACGAGTCCCCTGGGAGCAAAGCCAAGGAACACGTCCGAGCAGGCGAGCACGCTGTATAAACCACCCTTTGCCGTGGTCGATGGTCACATTCTTACAGACAGGAGTCCGGATATCCACGCGAGTAGGCAATCTCGGCAACATAGGTGATGGCCTCCTCCTTCGCCCCTGCCTTCACCACTTAAGCGACCGTCCGTCATGAGGGGATGCCCTGCTGCTGACGCTAGTGGAAGAAGAAGGATGGACGGCAGCGCAGCGCGCAGGATAAATCCAGAATGCAGGATTATTCGCTCTGCGCGATTCGCGCGAGGTAGGCTTCGATCCGTTTGGCATTGGTACCGACATCGCTCCGGCCCACGCGCGAGACTGAGCGGACGTCTATGCGACTGCCACCGTCAGCCGGGGTGACACGCACCACGACATCATCCTTGAAGCCGAACCAGAAAGTAGTTGCCGTCGCCTCGAGGTGCCTCCCAGCAGGCTCGGCCGCGACGATCTCCCACCCCATAGCGCGCGCAGCGGCGAGAGCACGCTCAAATGCCTGCTGAGGAGAAACCTGGAGCATAAGGGGGCCAAGGTCTGGATAGCCCGCACGCTGCTGCGCCGCGATCTCCGGGCCGCCGTAGTTAGCGGGATTGGGCGCACCCGCCCGCAGCGGGAGGATGGCAACAAAGGTGGGGGGTGTCTCCGTGTCGGTCGTAATGTCATGAATTGGGGGGACCCGCTGAGCCTTTCGCCACCACTGCCAGGGGGTACCCACGACAACGAGGCCGATTAGCAAACCAGTGAGGGCAAGGGGAAAACCTCGTCGAGAGCCACCCGGCCGGGCCAGGATCACGCCCAGCAGTGAGAGCACGGCTGCCACGAGACCGCCATAGGCGGCCCATCTGAGGATTGTGAAGGCAGGCTGGAGCTCCCACCACCGCAGGCGATAGCCGGTCCCCGCCAGCCACAGGGCAAGTCCGGCAAGCAGGGCAACCAAGAAACCACCACTCGCCACCCGCGAGAGCGGGCGACTGATCGCAACAGGAAGCATAGGCCATATTTGACTCAAGTCGCGCGAGAGGACAGATCGCTCTGACAAGGCCGTGAGGAATCAATGTCTACAGAGGAGGCAAAAAGGCGTAAACTTGGTACATTAGAAGTGTCACTTTGAGCCCCCTTCGACTTCGCTCAGGATAAACTCCGCGAAGGGTCTCGGATTAAACTGAGATTCTTCGCCTTCGGCTGAGAATGACAGTGTTGAAAGTTACCCTATGAATGCGACTTGGTATGAGACGGAAAGTTACAGCGGTTTGCAATTGTAGATGCCCTCGGATGGCACGTCTGTAGGGGCGATCTTTGTGAGCGCCCAGGGGACGAGGGCTGTTAGCAGGAGGGCGAAGAAAAACTTCGCCCCTACGAACCGCATGAGGACACGTTCGAGCGAGAACTGCCTAGCTTTTCTCGCAAACCGCTCACAAGCGATCCATACTCAGACCGCTGCGGCGGTGTCGTCGGGAGGTTGCCCCCCCAATCCAGCCGAATACGAAGCCGGTGAGCAAAACTCCTGCACCGGCAAGAAACCAGTAGAGAGCCTCATTTTTCTGAACTGCCCTTTGTTGCGCTTGGAGCTGTGAAACTAGCTCAGCTTGCTGACTAGCCGTGACTTCGGCCTGTTTCTTAGCATCTTCCAGCCGACCTCGCTCTTCGCGCAACGCTGCCAATTCCTTTTCCTGCTCTTGAGTTTGCGTTTCCAGCTCAGAAATGCGCTGCTGAGTCTTCTGTTCAAGCTCTTTGAGACGTGCTTCCGCCGGGCTTTGGTCGGTCATCAGATACTTGAGCACATAGCCCTGGATGCCGTTTGGCGTGGCGACCACGTAGTAGCCCCCTTCTTCTCTGACAAGAGACACTTCCTGCCCAGACTTCAGCACGGCAAGAATCTTGTTCTTGTTACTCGGACCGATACGGACTAACGCTTCCTTCGTGTTGTCTCTTACGTGGAGCGATTTTCCGAGGGCAACCTCAGAAAACAGCAGCAACGCGCCCAATAGCGTGATGATTGACCGCATAACACCATTCCTCACCTCTGCCACCATCACTATAGCTTATGTCATCCGCAATCCCCAAAGCGCAATCGCCAATCGGCGTCAGGCGTCGGCCAGTTCCCGCATCGCCCTGGGCAACTCCACCGATGCATTCTTCGGCGCGCCGATGGGAAACAGAATCGGGTGGGTGAGTCCCGCCGCCCGGCAGGCCTGAATGTACGCTCGACCTTTCTCCTTAGGACCGATCGCCGCCAACGTGTGGGCCATCTCGTCGGAAATGCACTGCACCGCTTCGTCCCGCTTGCCCTCTTGCCAGAGTTTGCGAAACCCTTGCATGTCGTCACCAAAACCGTAGCGGGTGAACATACGCACGTAGGGATCAACGAACCCATACGAGGACAACTCGCGTTTGTACGCCTGGACAGCGGTGGGCACATCGGCGGTCACGCAACAGCGCACGTACATCGCATAGTCGATCGTGTTGGGGTCGCGTCCGGCTGCCGCGGCGCCTTTTCGCACCTCGGCGATCATCGGCCCAATCGCTTCCGCCGGAGAATAGTTGAACAGGACGCCGTCAGCCAGCTCACCGGCCAGGCGCAGCATCGCCGGATTGAGTGCGGCCAGGTAGATGGGCACGGGTTTGTCCTTGGGCAAAGACATCCCCAGTTGAAACCCTTTGGAGCGGTAGTACTTGCCCGCAAAGTTAGTCCGCTCGCCACGCAATACCTGGCGCATGATAGTCACGGCCTCACGCATGGCTGTCACTGCCGGTGGATAGGCGACGCCATGCCAACGCTCGGCAATGATCGGGCTACCAACACCGAGGCCGAGGATGGCCCGCCCGCCAGAGAGGGCATGCAGCGACGCGAAGCTCATCGCGGTCATCACCGGCGTGCGGGTTTGCATGGCGATCACCGCGGTGCCGAGCTGCACACGAGAAGTGACAGTCGCATAAGCGGACAATACGGTGAGGGCGTCCATGCCACTGACCTCAGCGGTCCACAGGGAGCGGTAGCCAAGCCGTTCCGCTTCTTGCGCCAGTTCGAGGCTGCCACGGAAACCGATACTTTCTCGCACTGGCAGAGCCAGACCGAGATCACACTGCGTAGTGGTCATGATTCTTCCTCTCTTGGTTTTTCTCCGTCACTTTTAGAGTGGGCAACGCCGCCGGATCTCAAGGCTGCGCGGGCGGCCGCCAGCCAAATAATCCGTGCTGTTTGATCGTTTGCCCCGCAGTGGCGGGCACCATGTTTTCCCATGAGGCATCGCCCGCTTGAATTTTGCCGAGAACATCCTGTGAGGAAATGAGCAAATACTTCGGGTTGTAGTTGTGGATGGCTGCGAGGCAATGATTGGCCAGGAGGTGTACGTAGAGATAGCGAAATAGCGGCGCGACCTGTAGTCCTTCCACCGTAATGACCTTTCCCGAGGCGGGATCTCGGTAGGGGTACGCGTAAACTTTCACGTTACGCTTGAAAAGCCGTCCCACGGATTCGAGTATGCCTCCTTGCAGATCCGGGTAGTACTTGTCGTCTCCCACCTCAAGCAAACTGGGGATGCCCAGCGCGATGCCGATCATCTTCTGGGTGTAGCGACACAGGTACTCGACCAGGCGAAAATACCTCAGGTAGTTGGAAATGAGTACATTCTTGCCCAACGCTCTGAGAATGTCCACGCGGGCCAGAAAGTCCTCGTGCGCGATTCCGCTTTCGCCAGTGAGATCGCGTAAGGTCATTTCCATCAAGATTACCGGTTGCTCGCCTTGTAATTGCGGTTCCTGGAGAAATTGCTCCTGCGCTCGTTCCAGGATGTCCAGCGTGAGGTTCGTGATCGGACGAAAGCGGCCGCGCTCAACCAGCACCGGCTTCTTATAGAGAATCTCGGACGGCTGCACCACCTCGCCGTCTCCCGTGAACATGGTCGCGTCGCTCAATCCCTGTTCGACGAGTTGCAGGCTCATGAGTCGATTATCGACGGAGACGAACGCGGGGCCGGAGAATTTGATCACGTCCACCCCGACCCGCTCGCGCGACAGGTCGTCCAGCAGCGAACCGATCAGCGTGGCGGGTTCCCGGTGAAGGTAGAATGCGCCGTAGATCAGGTTGACGCCAATGGTCCCCAATGCCTCCTGCTCGTGCACCCGTTCTTTGTCCAGCATACGCACATGGATGATGATCTCGGAAGGTTCTTCTCGGGGTTGGGTTTGCAACCGCATCCCCATCCAGCCGTGACCACCCTCATCTCGCTCCTGGCTGCGCGTGGCCACGGTGTCGGCAAACACGAAGAAGGTACTGGTGTCCCCTCGCTGCGCCCCCAGTTGCTGTATTAACAGATCGAACTCGTGCACCAACATCGCTTCCAACCGCTTGCGGCTGACGTACCGATCGCTGTGACCGTAGAGCGCGTCGCTGACCCCCATGTCGTAGGCCGAGATCGTCTTGGCGACGGTTCCGGCTGCCCGGCCGACACGAAAGAACCAACGCGCCACCTCCTGGCCTGCTCCAATCTCAGCTAACGTCCCGTACTTGGCCGGGTCTAGATTCACCTGCAGTGCTTTTTGGTGAGTGTCAGGCCTTGGCTGGGTCATACGAGTGCCTTGCTTCGTCGTCCGGACTCATAGGGGCTGCTCCTCGGTAGAAAGAAGCCGGAGCAACATGAGGCGGGCGCCTCATGTCCCCCTCACCCCGAACAGATCTCGTCGCCGATAGAGATACCACTCGATCCCACTGATGAGGAAGAGGCTCTCAAAGAAGAAGCGGGTTTCGCTCGACAGATACGGCTGAGGGAAAGGCTGCCCGGTGAGCCAGCCCCACGGATAGAGCAAGGTGTAGACGCCGAGGGAGAGCACAATGTACAGCAAATAGCCGAAGACCAGGTACCAGGCCCACTTCCGGCGAGTCCACAACCCATAAGCCGCGGCACTGTAGAGGAGGATGTGGGGGATGCGCAGGAACTGAGCAGTCAAGCCCTTGAAGGCGTAGCCGAACCATACTTGTGAAGCTGAGTACTGCAACGCCAGGAAACCGAACAGCACATAGCCCTCCCGCTCGCCCGAGAACAGAGCCATGAAGTTTTTGAACGCGCCCAGCGCCGCAAGCAGCGCCAAGCCGCCGAGCACTGTACCACAACGGAAGGCGCGGTGATCGAAAGAGTCTTGTCCTGCGTCCATGCCTAGCCCGTCCGTTCACCCTGCGACACACTCAGGGTGAACGGGAGCAAATACCGATCGTGCTGAGCCTGTCGAAGCACTCTTCTAAAACTCCATCTCCCGCACATCCGCTGCCACTCGCAGTGGCGCGGCGGTCGCGGCCCGTACTTCATCCACCGTCACTCCCGCCGCTAATTCTTTCAAGAGAAATCCCTCCTGCTCTACCTGGATCAGGGCAAGGTTTGTCACCACCCACGACACACAGCGACGAGCGGTCAACGGGTAAGTACACGCGCGCAAAAGCTTAGGCTCACCTTTCTTCGTCGCGTGGAACATCACCACGATCAGCGTGCGCGCGCCGGCTGCGAGATCCATCGCTCCGCCCACGGCGCCGGCGCTCATGCCCGGCGTCTTCCAGTTGGCCAAGTCACCGTTCTCGGCCACCTGGAACCCACCCAGGATCACAGTGCCGACGTGCCCGCCACGGGCCATGACAAAAGCGTCAGCGCTGTGGAAGAAACTCGCCCCCGGGAGCAAGGTCACAAGCTGAGAGCTAGCGTTGTACAGATCGATGTCCTCTTCCCCGGCCGGGGCAAGCGGGCCGTAACCCAGGACGCCGTTCTCAGCGTGCAGCACGACTTCATCAGAGATGAAATCGGACACAAGAGTGGGCAGACCGATTCCCAGGTTCACATACTGTCCGGGAGCAAGCAGACGGGCAGCACGCAGGGCCATGAGTTCAGGCGAGAGCCCGCGTCCACTTGCGGTGGAATTCTCGGCGATCTTCACGTGGCGACCCAGACTGCGCATGAGGTCGAAAACGGTCTCTTTATGCAGCGGCGTCTCGCGCCGCACCAGACGGTGGACGAAGATGCCAGGCGTCGCCACCGCCTCCGGGTCCAGCGCACCAGGCTCAACAACCTCATCGACCACGGCGACAGTCACAGCCGCCGCCGTGGCAAAGGGCGGGTTGAAATTGCGCGCCGTACGGCGATAGACGAGGTTGCCGTAGGCGTCAGCTTTGTGCGCGCGGATGAAAGCGAAGTCGGCGTGCAGCGCCGTCTCTAAGAGATACTCGCGGCCGTTGAACACGCGCTTCTCTTTACCCTCTTCGACGACCGTGCCCACGCCAGTCGGAGTGAAAAACCCCGGAATCCCGGCGCCACCGGCACGGATACGCTCCACGAGGGTCCCCTGCGGCACCATCTCGAACTCGACCTCCCCGCGGCCGATCTGTTCGGACAAGGGAGTAACACGGTAGGAATAGCCACCGAATGAAGCGATGAGTTTTTTGATCTGCCGATTCTCGGCCAGGATCTGCGGAGAGTACGGACCGAAGCCAGGAGAGTTGCAAATAATGGTCAGGTTCCTAACTCTACGCTCGCGCAAGGCAAACAACAACTCGTGCGGCCAGCCCTGGAGCACGCCAAAGCCGCCCAAGAGGATACTAGCACCGTGGGGAATATCGGCGACTGCCGCAGCGGCGGTGAAGAGAGGTTTACGCATTTAGTGATCAGCCAAAAGCAAGGGACTCGGTCTCGGCAATCCTCCGGAGCCTGTCGAGGTCCGGCATTACAGCTCTGCCGACATCTGTTTCACCCGCTCGATGCGAGCGGTGAAGTAATCGACGTGTTGGAAATCTTCCAAGATTTCTTCTTCTGTGACCACCCCTTGTTGAAGGAGAGCGTCCATCTCTGCCAAGTTGGTTACAGCAAACTTGGCGCAGCGTGTCTGCCGCTCGGCATCAAAGGTGCGCAATTGCTCCAGAAGAAAAATGCGGAGACTCTCTTTCGTGAGTGCTTCCTCGCTCAAAGCAAACTCTTTCGCTACCTGCTGGACGCCTAAAGACATCGTCGTTTCCTTTGCGCTTTCACTTCAACCCCGCCTTGCGCAACGTCGCCTCTTCGGCTTCACCCATGAGACGGCTGAAACCTTTGACAGCGGCGCTGAGAATGGCAGCGAGTTTACGCTCTCTGCTGCCGGAAGCCGTGCTTTTCTTTTCGGTACTCACAAGGGGCGATTATCCCGCGGGCTCTGCGCGGTTGTCAACTGCTACATTACGCCCAGGCCAGCGGCCTGTGCCACTTCAAGCTTAGCTTTTCAGGTCTGGTGGCACAGCCGGCTCGGTTGTGCCACCAGATGAATTTAATTCCCGTACATGTTTCTGCCGGTGTTGACGTAGATAGTGTAGTCCTTCACGTCGGCAAGCATCTTGGGTTGGGTGCGGAACGTTGCCGTCGCTCCAGCTTCGAGGTTGCTCAAAGTGACAACCTCTTTGCTGAGCTGTCGACCGTGAGCATCAAAAAACGTCACTTCGACGCTGACTGCGGGTGCAGTGGTAGCCGTATTGCGAATCTCACCGCTGACTATCACTCCGGTGTTAGTATATTCGAGCTTTTTGTTGGTGACCTGAAACACTTCTTCCGCTCGCAGTGCCCAGATCAGGTAGGCGGCGAACACACTCACTACTGCCAGCCAGAGCAAAGTTCTTCGTGGGCGTGCGCCTTCACGCCTTGCCATTCCTGAGACTCCCCCGTAAGATGCCGCCCAGCGATTATGCTGCGCCGGCTGAGCACGCGCAATCGGGGCTAAAGGAGGAAGCACCGTGGCTGACCGCCCTTGCGATCTGTGCCAACTCGCTCGCTATACTCAATGGTACGCCGAGTTCCATCATCCGTTCCGCTTCACTATTCTCGACTGCGACTCGTGCGACGTGCCGATCGTGGTGTTGGGCGAGCATAGAGTCGCGGTGACGTCGGAAGAGGTCGCTTACATGGAAAAGGCTCTCAACCTGGTAGCTGAGCAAAAATTCGCCGACAAGTTTCCCAAGTGGATCTTTGACCATCAGATGCGCCAGATTCCCGACCACTATCATTTTCACGTGCGGCCGCTGTTGTGGTAAGGAGCCGTATGCAGGCTGTGCTGTTGCTTGGTCCGAGACAGCTTTCTCATCAGGATCTTCCCATTCCGACGCCAGGACCAGAAGAGATCGTCCTGAAAATCGCCGTGGCCCTCACCTGCGGCACTGACCTCAAGGCTTTTCTGCGTGGTCACCCGAAATGGCCGATGCCAACCCGCTTCGGCCACGAATATGCCGGTACAGTGGCGGCCCGGGGCTCCCACGTTACTACCGTGCGTGAGGGTGACGAGGTGATGCTGGTCCCCACTGGACCGTGCGGCAATTGTTTTTACTGCCAACGCCAGCAAGAAAACCTCTGTTCCTCACTGATGGAGACTTACGTGCTGGGTGGCTATGGCGAATATCTGACCGTTCCGGCTCGGGTCATCCGCACGAACTTGTTTGCCAAACCCGCCACATTACCCTTTGCGGACGCCGCGCTGCTGGAGCCGCTCTCGTGCGTCGTGTTCGGGCTCGAGCAGATCTGTCCTGAGCCTAGTCGAAAGGCCGTGTTGCGGGCGGACGATACCGCGGTCGTTATCGGCGCCGGCGCGATTGGGCTCCTCCACCTGGTGGCGCTGCGTGCCTTGGGAGTAGAACGAGTCTATATTATCGCTCGCAATCCGCAGCGAGCGGCAGTCGCTCGGGCAGTGGGTGCATACGGCATCATTGCTCGCTCCGCCGAAGAGGCCAGAGAAGAGGTGCTCGCCGTCACCGCTGGACGTGGAGCCGATCTAGTGATCGAATGCACGGCGCAACCGCAGGTATGGGAAGCCGCACTCTTCTTGGCACGGCCGGGTGGACAAGTCGTGCTGTTTGGCGGATGCCCGTCAGGTACCACGGCAGCTTTCGACACCTATCGACTGCACTACGATCAGGTCCGCGTCCTGAGCCCGTTTCACTTTACGCCCAAGGCCGTGCGGCGCGCCTACGAGTTGCTCGTGTCAGGAAAGATTCCGGCCAGCCAGCTGATCAGCGGAACATATCCGCTGGCTCAACTTCCCTACGCCTTCGATCTCTTGCAGCAGGGTGAGGGAATCAAGTATGCCATAATTCCTTGAGCGATGGGGTGCCTGAACTATGAAATTGGTTACTCCGACCGAAGCGATCCGTGCCATCCCTGACGGCAGTACGGTTATTTTCCCACACGGCTGCGTGGAGCCGACGACTCTCTATACCGCCTTTCAACAAGAGGTCGAACGCTTTCACAATCTGACCATTTATTCCGGACTGGCATTTGGCGAGTATTCCTTTCTGCGCAAAGGACTGGGGACGAATTTCCGCTATGTCACCTGGCAGGCCGCCCCGCGCATTCGCCAGCTCTTCAAGGAGAAAAAGGCTGGGTTCGTTCCCATGCGCTTCAGCGAGATTACCCGGCTGATCAGCAAAAACGGGCCGATCAAGCCCGATGTGGTGGTCACGCAGGTCTCGCCACCCGAGTCAGACGGCACGGTCAGTCTCGGCATCTCGGTCAGCCTGTATCAAGACTTTATCGACAGCGCTCGCCTTGTCATTGTTGAGATCAACCCCAACATGCCAGTGACCGCCGGCAACAGTCGGGTGCCGGTGGAAAAGATTCATCTGGCGGTGGAATCGTCAGCGCCTTTAGGAGAGTACCACACGCCACACCAAAGCGAGCGCGACCGGCGCATCGCTGACTACGCGCTTGACCTGATCCCCGACCATGCCTGGGTGCAACTCGGAGTCGGTTCGGTGCCTGACATGGTGCTGTACCGTTTGGCGGAGAAGCCGCGCATCAACCTGTATTCCGGCCTGCTCTCACAGGGACTCATCCACTTTGTCGAGCACGCCCGACATACGCCGAAACTCATCACTGGTGAGTTAGCTGGTGACAAGGAACTATACGACTTCTGCGGCCGGACTCCGCTGGTGGAGATGGCCACATCCAGCGTGACGCACAACATTCTCCTCCTAGCCAAGCTGCCGCGCTTCGTGTCGATTAACTCGGCGGTGGAGATTGATCTGCACGGCCAGAGCAATGGTGAAACCATCGGTGACGTACAGATCAGTGGTGTCGGAGGGAGTTTGGATTATGTCGAAGCGGCCGCACTTTCCGAGGGCGGATTGTCGATCATTGCTCTCCCCTCGACCACCGAAGATGGCAAGCACTCGAAGATCGTGCCGCGTTTGCCTGGGGCTATTGTGACGACTCCGCGCTTTTGCACTGACTATATCGTGACTGAGTACGGGATCGCCCGGCTCAAGGGTAAGGATCTGCACGCCCGCGCCGAAGCGTTGATTGCCATTGCCCACCCGGATTTCCGTAAGGAACTGGCGAAGAGTCTGTGACCTGCAGGCTGTCGCCGCAACCTGTTCATGCTTCGACAGGCTCAGCACGAACGGTTGCCGTACGGAGTATTATACCCTTACCCGTTCACCCCGAGCTAGTCGAAGGGTGAACACCCTACACCTTTCACGTGCGTACCTTCATCCTCTTCCTCGCCACCGGTGCCTACAGCGGCTACGCGCCGGTCGCCTCGGGTACGGTTGGATCATTGGTCGCGCTCCCATTCATCTTCCTCTCCGCTCAACTCTTGCACGTCTCCCCAGTTTTGCAGGTCGTCGTCCTGATCCTGGCGATCGTCGGCGCCTGTTGGGTCGCAGGAGCGGCCGAACAGTATCTCGGTGAGCACGACAGCGGCAAGATTGTCGTGGATGAGATCGTCGGATTTCTCACCGCCACCGCCTTGCTCGAAGTAACACTGCCGCGACTGCTCGTCGCCTTTTTTCTTTTTCGCCTCTTTGATATTCTTAAGCCCCCGCCGGCCCGGTACTTCGACCAACAGGTGCCGGGCGGTGTGGGAGTCGTCCTTGATGACGTGTGTGCGGGCATCTACGCCAATCTCATTGTGAGGGTTTTCTTATGATCGAACGCGCGGCCATTCTTAGTACCGGAGACGAGATCACTACCGGCAAGGTAGTTGATACGAACGCTAACTACATCGCTGATAAATTGGTCGAGGCCGGAGTCGAGGTCGCCTCGGTCCTCACCGTGGGAGATGTCGCCGAGCGCATCATCTGGGCCTGGCAGCAAGCCATGACCCAGGCCGACGTCATCATCTCCACCGGCGGCATCGGCCCAACGGCGGACGACCTGACCACCGAACTGGTCGCCAAGGTTGCCGGCGTCGGTCTCTTCTTCTCCGAGGAAGTGGCTGAGCGTATCCGTCGCGTCTTCGCCTCCCTCAACCGACCGATGCCGGAGAATAACCTGAAACAGGCGCGTTTCCCGGTCGGCTCGGTCATCATTGCCAACCACCTCGGCACCGCGCCCGGCTATCGGTTGGACCTCGAGACGCCACACGGTCGTAAACATCTCATCATCCTCCCCGGCGTGCCGCGCGAGATGAAGCCGATGATGGAGGAGACCGTCCTGCCCTGGCTGCGCGAGAGGCGTGGTGGGGGCGACGTGTTCCTCACCCGCACCTTCCAGACCTTCGGCATCAGCGAGTCGGGCCTGGACGAATTGGTTGCCGGCACAGTGAGTGAGGACGAAGGCCGCCTCGCTTTCCGGGCGAACTTTCCGCAGATCTCCATGCGTGTGACCGTGCACGGCAATGCCAACGAGGTCGAGGCTAAACTCGAAGAATTCTCCAATCGCATCCGCGCCCGCATCGGTTCGTTCGTCTATGGCGAGGGCGACGTGACCATGGAAGAGGTCATTGGCCGCTTACTCAAGGAAAAAGGCAAGACCTTAGGGTTGGCTGAGGCCTGTTCCGGTGGCCTGGTGAGCCATCGGCTGACCAACGTGCCGGGCAGTTCCGCCTATTTCCAGGGGGCGGTCGTGGCCTACGCTGACGCGGCCAAGACCGCTCTTCTCGGCGTCAAGCCCGAGACGCTGCGTCAGCATGGTGCAGTCAGCGAAGAAACAGTACGAGAGATGGCCGCAGGGGTGCGCGGGCGGCTGGGAACCGACATTGGCGTGGCGGTCACCGGCGTCGCTGGTCCGGACGGAGGGACGCCCGACAAGCCGATCGGCACCGCCTGCTTGGCCCTGGCGATGGACGGTACCGTCGTATCGCGCCGTTACCAACTGTGGGGCAACCGCGAGTGGATTAAGACCCTCGTCTCGCAACTCGTGCTCGACTGGGTCCGACGTGCGCTCTTGGGCACCACCATCGCCGAGTCGGGGTTTATCAGGAGGTAGGCGAAGAGAGAGAGTTCCTGGACTTTTTCATTCATCATTCCGCATTTATCATTCCGCATTTTTCTGAGGTTCTCCCCTTGATTCGCGCCTTCATCGCGGTTAATCTGGCCGCTCCGGTGATCGAAGAAATAGCGAAAGTACAATCGCTCCTACAGGCAGCACAGGGCGACATCCGCTGGACCCGCGGCGAGGGCTTACACTTGACGTTGAAGTTTCTCGGGGACATAGCCCGCACTCAGGTCGAGCCGATCTTGGCGGCGATGCGTCAAGCGTTGCACGAGCAGTCGGCACTCCACGTTCTGGCCCAGGGGCTGGGAGCGTTTCCCAATCTGCGGCGACCACGCGTACTGTGGGCCGGGCTCAGTGGAGAAGGATTGCCAGAGCTGAGTGGAGCGATCGAAGCCGCACTGATGCCGCTCGACTTCCCGCCGGAAGAGCGCGAGTTCATTCCGCACCTGACGTTGGGGCGGGTACACTCACTGCGCGGCTGGGAGCGCGTGCTGGCTGTGATTAAAGAGTATGAGCATGCCCATTTTGGCGAAAGCACGGTCGCGCAGGTGACATTATACCAGAGCGAGTTGCGACCGGACGGAGCAATCTACAGTCCGTTAGGATCGGTTCCCCTTGGCAATTCTTCACTATGAGGAGCAGAGAGTATGGCCAATGACAAAGATCGCGAGCGCGCCCTCGACTTAGCCGTCAGCCAGATCGAAAAACAGTTCGGCAAAGGCTCAATCATGAAGCTGGGGGCGGACGGCATCATACATGACATCCCCACTATTTCCACGGGCTCGCTCAGCCTGGACCTGGCCTTGGGCATCGGCGGTCTACCGCGCGGTCGGGTCGTGGAGATCTATGGACCCGAGGCTTCCGGCAAAACCACTATGGCCTTACAAGTCGTCGCCCAGGCACAGAAAGAAGGCGGGACGTGCGCCTACATTGATGCCGAACACGCCCTGGACATGGGCTATGCGCAAAAACTCGGGGTCAAAGCCGACGAGTTGCTCGTCTCCCAGCCCGACAACGGCGAACAAGCCTTAGAGATCACCGACACCCTCGTGCGCAGCTGCGCGGTCGACGTGATCGTGATCGATTCGGTGGCCGCCCTGGTGCCGCGGGCCGAGATCGAAGGCGAGATGGGCGAGCCGCAGATGGGCCTCCAGGCCCGGCTGATGTCCCAGGCGCTGCGCAAGCTGGCGGGCTCGATCTCGCGCTCGCGCACGCTGGTGGTCTTCATCAACCAGATCCGCATGAAAATCGGCGTGATGTTCGGCAACCCCGAGACCACCACCGGCGGCAATGCCCTCAAGTTCTACGCCTCGGTGCGCCTCGATATCCGCCGCACCGGCGCGGTGAAGCAAGGAGAAGAGGTGGTTGGTAACCGCACCAAGGTCAAGGTCGTGAAGAACAAAGTGGCCCCGCCGTTCAGAGAAGCGGAGTTCGACATTCTCTACGGCAGTGGGGTGTCCAAAGAAGGCGAGTTGATCGACATCGGCGCCGACCAGGGGATCATTGAAAAATCCGGCGCCTGGTACTCGTTCGCCGGCGAACGTATCGGGCAGGGACGGGAGAATGCCAAGGAGTATCTCAGGGAGCATCCGGAAGTCGCCGGTGAGGTCGAAGTTAAGGTGCGCGAGAAGTTCGGGCTGCCGGTGGCGGGAGGAACGGTGGCGGAGGAGGGATAAGAAAGGATTGCCAATGGAGAAAGGGTCGCTAACACTCGATCGTACAGCTTTTTCCGTGACCTCGTTGCGGGAGCAAGAAGCTGAGGAGAAGCAATATTGGCGCAACAAAACACCTCATGAGCGATTGCAAGCTGTTGAGGCCATACGCCAGATAGTTTATGGCTACGATCCCGTTTCCACTCGACTTCAGCGCGTTTTTGCAGCAGTCCCAGAGGAGGCGTAGGGAAAGGAGGAGAGTACCGTTATGAGTCTGAGGACTTTACGTGCCCACTTTGACGGTCAGCACATTCGCTTAGACGAGCTGTGTGATTTGCAACCCGCTACTCAACTCCTCGTTACCGTTTTACAGGAACAAAAACCTGACGAAGAGCGGGAGGCATAGCTGTTCTTGTCGAGCAAGGGACTGGAAAGGGCTTACGGGGAAGACGAGGTTGAGTACTCAGTGGACTTAATCAAAGAGCCCAATCCTGGGTGGTTCCATACTTAGCTCGGAGCAATGTATGTCTCTCCAGCCCAAGACTCATCTAACGCCTGAAGAATACTTAGCCATCGAACGTAAGGCTGAGTACAAGAGCGAATATTTCAATGGCGAAATGTTCGCGATGTCGGGCGCGAGCGAACGACATGTCAGTATTGTCGCAAACCTTGTGTATTTGCTGGTTGGGCAGCTTAGAGGGCGACCTTGTAAAGCCTATGCGAGCGACATGCGCGTCAGAGTCAGTCCAACTGGA